>JALSTC010000796.1 GCA_026983935.1 Ardenticatenia bacterium | reverse complement strand
CCCCCGGACCCGGCGCAACGCACCATTTTTTGCCGGGAGGCATTTGGCTTATTTTTCCAACCCCGCTATGCTTGAGTGGATGCCGAGGATGAGCGGCTGAATCATGCGCGGGCCAGGAAGTAAGCGAGTAACTGCGTGTCATGAGCACAACAAATCCACCGAGCAAACCCGATCTGGCGCAAATCCGGGAATGGCTGGGCCAGGTCCGGGATGCTGAGAATACCATGGACTTCGAGGCGGTTGCCGACCTCAGCCGCCAGGCGCTCAATGCGCTCAACGTCACTGAGGAAAGCCCGGCGCGGGATGCCATGCAAAATGCCGCGTTTCGGTCGCTGATCCGGGCGCTGGAGCGGCTTGGCCGGTTTGATCAGGCACAGGATGCCATCAAACTCTGGCAGGAGCGGACGAAAAACCCGGAATCGCTGATCGACCTGCAAATCGTGCACGGGCGCGTGCTCCTGCGTCAGGGGAATTTCAATCAGGCGCTGGCCGTTCTGGAAGAAGCCGTCAGCCGGGCGGAGGCCCAGAGTTATCTGCGCGGCATGGGGGAAGCCTACCAGACGCAGGCCAACGTCCTGTGGGCGCTGGGGCGCTCCGAGCAGGCGTTGATGCTGGGCAGGCAGGCGCTGACCATCTTCCGCCAGATGAGCGACCCGCAGCTTCAGGCGCAGGCCCACATTGCCATCGCCGGGGCGTCACATTATATGGGCCGCTTTTACGAGGCCATCGAACACTCCCGCCGCGCCGCCCATTTATTTGAGTCGCTGGGCAATGAATACGGCATGGCCGTGGCCTACAGCAACCTCGGGGAAAGCTACCAGCAGCTCTACGATATGGAAAATGCCCTGAAGTATCACCAGAAAGCCTATGAAATCTCCGGCCCGGAGCGGGCCAATGCCGACCTGATTCGCAACCTCGGCGTGGATATGATCGGCGTGGGGCGTGTGGAAGAAGGGCTGATGTACCTCAACCAGGCGCTGGAGAAGTCCCGCACGGACGGCGAACGCGACCTGTTCTTCCAGGCGCTGCACAGCCTGGCCTCCGCGCATCTGGCGCTGGGTAACATCCCTGAGGCCCACAGGCTGGCGGAAGAACTGCTGGCCGAGGCACACCAGCTTGACGCCATACGGCATATCATCCGCGCCACCCTGATCCTCGGGCACTGTGCCCGTGCGGAAGAGGACACGGTCAGCGCGCAGGAATACCTCCATGAGGGCTTCATGGCCGCCCAGCGTGCATCTGACAAAACGATCATCTGGCAGACACACGCCGCACTGGCCGATCTGTTGATGGACAGCCAGCCTGCCATGGCTCAGGTGCACCGCAACATCGCCACGGAGATGGTGCGCACCATTGCCGCCTCGATCGAAGATGACCGGCTGCGCCGGATATTCCAGCAGGCGGAGCCTGTGCATGCGCTGCTCGGCGGCGCGGACTGAGCGGGCGTGCTCAGCATGAACGGCGGCAGGGGCGTGATTGACGTGGAGCGGCTGGCCACAAAAGCGCACGATCTTTTTGGCATCGAGCTGACGACGGAACAGCAAAACGCCTTCGACCGACTGGCGGCAGAACTGCTGGCCTGGAATGCGCATACCAACCTGACCGCAATCACCGAACCGGCGCAGATCGAAACCCGCCACTTCCTCGATTCGATGTCCGTCATCCGTGCC
>JALSTC010000795.1 GCA_026983935.1 Ardenticatenia bacterium | reverse complement strand
CGCGTCATTGATGTGGGCAGTGGGGCCGGGTTCCCCGGGCTGCCGCTGCGCATCATCCGTCCGGGCATTGCGCTGACCTGCCTGGAAGCGACGGGCAAAAAGACCGACTATCTGCGCCACGTGACTGCCCTGCTGGGCATGGATGACGTGACCGTGCTGCATGGACGGGCGGAAGAGATCGGCCAGCAGGCCGCCCACCGCGAGCAGTATGACGTGGCCGTGGCGCGGGCCGTGGCCCGCATGCCCGTGCTGGTCGAGTATCTGCTGCCACTGCTGCGGGTCGGCGGTAAGATGGTGGCCATGAAGGGGGAAAGCGCCGCCGTGGAGACCAGCGCCGCGCAGGACGCACTGCGCCTGCTGGGGGGCGAACTGCGCCGCCTGATCCCCATCGAACTGCCTGAAGTCGAGGAAACGCACTACCTGGTGCTGGTGGAGAAGGTCGCCGCCAGCCCGGCCCATTATCCGCGCCGTCCCGGTGTTCCCCGGCGTAAGCCGCTGTGAGATTGAGATGAAAGATGAGCAAGAAGCGCAAGAAACCCTACCTCGGCATTGATCTCGGCGGCACCAAGATTCTGGCTGCCGTCGTTTCTCCAAAGGGCAAAATCCTGGGGCAGGCCAAGCAGCCCACCCCTGCCGGTGAAGGCCCGGCAGCCGTCATTCCGCGCATCGCGGAGACCGCCCGCAAAGCGGCAGGCAAGGCGGGCGTGGCGCTGGCGGATGTCGGTGGAATTGGCATCGGCGCGCCGGGCGTGGTGGATTCGCAGGCAGGCGTGGTGCGGGTCGCGCCGAATCTGGCCTTCTGGGAAGCCGTGCCGCTGGGCGAGCGGTTGAGCAACCTGCTGGAGCGTCCGGTGGTGGTTGGCAACGATGTGGACGTGGCAACCTACGGCGAGTACGCGCTGGGCGCAGGACGCGGCAGCCAGAGCGTGATCGGCATCTTCCCCGGCACGGGCATCGGCGGGGCGCTGATCCTGGACGGCAAAATGCACAGCGGCGCGCGCGGCTCCGCCAGCGAGGTCGGTCATATGGTGTTGGTGGCGGATGGGCCGGTGTGCACCTGCGGGCGGCGCGGTCATGCAGAAGCACTCGCCAGCCGCACGGCCATCGAGCGCGATCTGCGCATTGCCATGCAGTTCGGCCAGGAAACCATTTTGAACGAACTTGTAGGGCCGGAGGACCGCATCCGCAGCGGCACGCTGGCCAAAGCCGCCCGTGCCGGTGACCGGCTGGTGCTGGAGACGCTGGCCCGCACCGGGTTCTACCTGGGCCTGCTGGCCGGTTCGCTGGTCAATCTGATCGATCCGGAGGTGATCATTTTCGGCGGTGGGCTGATCGAGGCCTGCGCGGACTGGATCATGCCCCCGCTGTACGGGACGGCGCGGGAGCATATGATCAATATGCTGGACGTGGCGGATGTGCGGATCGAGGTGGCGGCACTGGGGGATTATGCCGGGGTGCTGGGCGCGGCCATGCTCGCCCGCGCAAGCTTTCCCCCTGGTTAGAGCGGATGCTTCATACCGCGCCGACCAGCTTTAACAGGGTCTGGAGCTGCTCACCAAAGGCGATGTTTTCCGCGCTGGTCTTGAACATGCCCGCCTGAAAGTCATTTCGCGCCCACAGCGCCCAACCGGCCAGCCGTGCAGCATGGAAGGATACGCCCGCTGCGTCGCCATCTTCCGTCGCCGCGGCGGCGGCAAGCTGCGCCACGTCGGAGGCCATGCCCTGCACAGCACCCAGCGCCAACACAGGCAGATTCGCGCTCCGGGCGGCATGAGCGGCCTGCCGGGCAACGCTGTGCAGTTCGGCCAGACTGCGGGCGTGCCTGGCATCAGCCGCCCGATCGCTCATCCCCACTGCTTCCAGACCGTGAGCCAGTGCGGGCCGCGCCTGCTGCCAGATGCAGAACTCGATGAATTTGCGTTCGGCTTCCAGTGGGAGCTGCCCGGTGCCGAGCAGGTCAAGCAGGGTGCGGCCAGACATCGTTCATTCTCCTCCCTGGACGTTGACGATCGGGGCGGAAAAATGCCGCTGTGCTTCGGCCAGTGCACGGAGGCGGCTCTGCACCGCGTGGTGAATAGTATCCGGCGGGTATGTGCCATCGGGCTGGTGTTCGCCTGCGGGGATGCCGGTCAGCAGTTCCATGCCCTGGTCAACGGTTTCGACGGCGTAAATATGGAAATCGCCCGCTTCCACAGCCGCGATCACCTCTTCGTCGAGCATCAGATGGTGGACATTGGTCTTCGGGATCAGGACGCCCTGCGTGCCCGTCAGACCGCGTGCCTTGCAAATGTGGAAGAACCCCTCGACCTTCTCCGTAACGCCGCCGATAGGCTGGATCACACCGCGCTGATCTACCGAGCCGGTCACGGCCAGGTCCTGCCGGATCGGATAGCCGGAGAGCGCGGAAAGCAGCGCGTACAGCTCCGTGCTGGAGGCGCTGTCGCCTTCCACGCCGCCGTAGTTCTGCTCAAAGGTCACGCTGGCGCTCAGCGTGAGGGGAAAATCGCGGGCATAGGTGCTGCCCAGATAGCCGCGCAGCGTGAGCAGCCCCTTGTCATGGATCGGGCCGGAAAGCCGCACTTCGCGTTCGATCTGCACGACGCCGGTCTCGCCCACGTAAACCCGCGCCGTGATGCGGCTGGGCTGGCCGAAGACATGATCGCCAAGCTGGATCACGGTCAGGCCGTTGATCTGGCCGACGGCGGAGCCTTCTGTATCAATGATCACGTCGCCGTCAAGAATACGGCGGTGGCTCAGTTCTTCATATAGATTGCTGCGGTAGCGCCGCTCGCGGATGGCTTCGTTTACGTCCTCCGGTGTCGTCACTTTGTGGCCGTTGTGACGGGCATAGTAGGCCGCCTCACGGATCAGGTCTGCGATCTCGCCGAAGCGTGTGCTCAGTCGGTTCTGGTCGGCAGCCAGGCGTGTGCCGTAATCCACCACACGGCCAACGGCAGCAGCGCTGAAGTGCGGCAGCTTTTCCTCACGGCAGCGTGTGGCGACGAAAGCGGCATACTGCTGCTCGCTGTCCGCGCTGCGCTCCATCGTGTCGGCAAAGTCCGCTTTGACCTTAAACAGCTCCGGGAAATCCTCCTCCTGATCGAAGAGGAGATAGTACAGCAGCGGGCTGCCCAGCATGATCACTTTCACGCGCAGGGGAATGGGAGCCGGTTCGAGCGTCTGGGTGGTGATGACACCTGTCCCCCGGCTCTCCGGCTCCTCGATGCAAACCTCACCGGCGCTCAGGGCGCGCTTGAGCGCCTCCCAGGCGAAGGGCTGTTTCAGGATATCCGCCGCTTTGATCACCAGAAAGCCGCCGTTGGCCTGATGCAGTGCGCCGGGCTTGATCATGGTGAAGTCGGTGGTCAGCGCGCCGAACTGGACGCGGTGTTCGATGCGCCCGACGAGATTCTGGTAGGTCGGCAGCGCCACAACGACGACCGGTGCGCCCTGCGAGTCGCTGTGATCGACCAGCAGGTTGACCTCATAACGCCGCAGCCCGTCCACCGCTCCGGCTCTGCCGTCCTGCCCGGCGGTGGGCGGCCCTTCCGCCGGAGCCTTGCCGGAGTCTTCCGCCTGCGTGAAGTCTGACACATTATTCAGGATGTTCTCCCGCACGCGATCCAGGTGGGCGAGCACATCCGGGTAATCGGCATAGGCCTTGCGCAGCGGCTCCATCTGCAGGTCGAGAATGCCAGCGGTCGTTTCCCGCTCAAGCTGGTTGTATTCCTGCTGTGCCTGCTCTTCCAGGTCACTGGTGGCACGCAGCGAATCGGCCAGGCTGTCTTCCAGCTCATGGCGGCGCTTCTCGATGGCAGCGCGTTCGTCCTCGGCCAGCGCTTCATAGACTTCCTGCGTCATGGCCTGCCCATCTTTAACGGGAGACAGCATGAATCCGGAGGGCGTGCTGCGGATGACGAACCCTTTTTCCGCAGCCAGAGCCTGCACCTGCTGCAAGATGGCATCCCGTTTTTCCTGGTACTGACGCTTGAGGGACTGGAGGGCGTCGGTGAAGGCATCGGCCTCAAAGGCGCGGGGAATCTCTGTGCGCAGGCGGCGGATCAGGGTCCGCATGTCCTCGCAAAAGCGGCGGCCCAGCCCGGCTGGCAGGCGCAGAGCAATGGGCTGGTGCGGCGACTCGAAATTGTGGACGTACATCCAGTCGTCGGGCACGGGGTCATCGCTGGCGCGGGCCTGGATGAAGCGTTCGATGGCTGTCAGCCGCCCGGTGCCGCGTGGGCCCATGACGTAAATATTGTAGCCATCGCTGAGCATATCAATGCCAAATTCGATGGCCCGCACGCCGCGCGGCTGCCCGATGATCTCACGCATGCCCGGCAGTTCGGCGGTCGTCTTGAAGCCAAAGTGATCCACGCTGCAGTAGCGGGCCAGTTGCGAGCCTGCCAGCGCCAGCGGATGCGGGGTGATTTTCCGTTTGGCCATGAAGCGCAACTCCTGATCAGGGCGGCGGGCGACCTTCCTCCCAGTATAGCTCTAAACGCCCTGACTGCGGAAGTAGTCCACGATCTGATCAATAGTCTGGTCGAGGGGCGTGGTCGGCTTCCAGCCGATGAAGCGCCCGATCTTCTCGATGTTGGGCACGCGGCGCTTCATGTCCTCGAAGCCCGGCGCATAAGCCTGCTCATAGGGAATGTAGACGATCTCGGAGCTGCTCCCCGTCCGCGCGATGACGCGCTCCGCCAGCTCACGGATGGTGACTTCCTCGTCTGTGCCAACGTTGAAAACCTCCCCCACTGCTTCCGGCGACTCGCCCAGCCGCGTGAGGGCATCCACCACATCCTTGACGTTGCAGAAGCAGCGGCTCTGCTGGCCATCGCCGAAGATTTGCAGCGGCTCGTCCTGCAGCGCCCACTGCACAAAACGCGGCAGCACCATGCCATAGTTCCCCACCTGACGCGGGCCGACGGTGTTAAACAGGCGAAAAACGACCACCGGCAGGTCAACGGCGCGGTGATAAGCCAGGCTCAAGAACTCATCCAGCGCCTTGCTGGCGGCGTAGCTCCAGCGGCTCTTA
>JALSTC010000794.1 GCA_026983935.1 Ardenticatenia bacterium | reverse complement strand
TCGGTCGGCGTGACCCGGCGGCGGTGATGGACTACGATCCGGCCCGCGACCCGCTGGCGGCGGAGCCGTTCATGCCGCTTGATCCGGCGTTTGATGATCCCGACCGCCGTCTGGGGCTGTATCTGATCGATCCCGCTACCGGCGAGGGGCGGCTGCTTGGCCATCTGCCGACGGTGTTCGTCCATCCGCATTTTGCGGCCTGGGGCGCTGGCGGCGATGCCATCCTCAACGGCTACCATATGACATTGGCCCAGACCTTCCGCTGGCCGGGCCTCGGCTTCCGCATGGCTTACCCTGTGGGCTGGGGAGAATCGGTGCTGCAGGATGGCGTTTATGTGCTGCTCTCCAATCCGACGGATGACCCTGCCGAGACACCCAGCGGCCCGACCGTCATGATCGTCGGGATGCGGACCGTCTTCGACCTGCCGCCGGAGGACACCTCCCGCGAGGCGCTGGAGGCGGTCGCGCTGCGGCTGCTGAATGTGCCGACCGATACGCCGGTCCGGGACTTCACGCTGGCCGGGTATGACGCCTCACGCATGGTTGTGCCGGACGCCATCGGCGGCCTGATCGCCGATCTGGTGGCCGTGGCCACAGAGGACGAGACTTTCCTGATTTTCGCCGTGATGCCGCTTGATGAGCGGCTCAGTTTTGGCCCTGTGTTTAACGATATGCTGGATACGCTGGCCCTCGGTAACGCGGTAGAATAGGATTCCAGACCTGAACTGCCGGGGGCCTGACGGCTTTTGTGTTGCGCTGCCACCTCCTGTGCAGTATCCAAAGGAGAGATCATGTTATCTCGACGGATATGGTTGGTTGCGATTCTGTTACTTTTACCGGGGGCGCTGCCGGTCATGGCGCAGGATGGCGGGGCCGTCTGGCAGGTGACGGACGTCGCGCCGCTGGCCCTGCCGGAGGCAGCGCGGATACCGCTGGTGCTACCTGCTCCGGATGGGCAGCATGCCCTCTATGATCGGGGAGATGCCGTGTGCCGCTTTGACGTGCAGACTGGCGCGGAGGAGTGCCTCCAGCGCGCCGATGGCCTGCCCCGTGTGACGGGTGTCGGCCCGGCGGGCCACCGACTCGCTGCCTGGTCGCCGGATGCGTATCGGCTGGCCGTCATCGGGATGCCGGGGAGCACCCTCATGGATACTGACGTGTGGATCGCCGATTTTGACGCCGGGACGCAGACCGTGCTGACTGATGACGGCTTTGAAGGCTCCATCAGTGACCGGGTGCCGGGTACGCTGCTTGATCTGCAGCCGACCTGGTCGCCGGACGGAACGCAGATCGTGTTGGAGCGCACGGCGATCGGCCAGGATGGACGTTTCGAGTCGGCGAGGTTGGTGGTGGTGGATGTCGAAAGCGGTGCCGTCCGTGATCTGGGGCCGCTGCCGGGCCATGAGACGCATGAGCAGGACGTTGGCACGACGCTCGATCTGGCCTGGTCGCCGGATGGCACGACACTGGCTGCCGCTTTCCGGCACATACCGGAGCCGGATTATGCGGTGGACGGCCTGTGGTTGGTTGACGTGGCGGGCGCTGGCGAGATGACTCAGGTGCTCGACTGGCGGGCTGTTGAAGCGGCGCTGGCCGCGTTGTACCCGCAGCGGATGGCGCTGCTGCTCAACGGCTTGCAGTGGTCGTCGGATGGGGCGCGGCTGCTCTTCCGCGCCAGTGACCTGCGCAGCTACCCGATGGGGCAGTGGATGTTCTGGGTGGAGCTGGACTCAGCGGAGATCGTGCCAATCCCGCTGCCCGCGCATCCCCGCGATAATGAGGCCGTGCGCATGATCTGGCCGATGATGGCCGTCTGGTCGCCGGATGGGCAGGCGCTGCTGGTTGCCGCCAGAGAAAATACCCACCCGTCGGACGAAGCGGTGATCGCGCTGGACGCGGCGGGCGGCCCGGCGGACGTCAGCCTGCGCGTGATTGATGTGGCAAGCCGGGAGGGGCAATTGCTCGGCCACCTGCCCAACGGCCTGAGTATGCAGCGGGCGATCTGGGCCGACTCCGGTGACGTGATCATCAACGGCTATCACCTGATTCTGGCGGAAAAGTAGGCGGGCCGATACACCGGGGACGTGTGGCATTTGCAATGCGCGGCCCCGGTTTATAATAGAGGCCGTCCGTGTGAGCCTTCCGCTGCCGGACGGCCTTTGTGCTCCCGGCGGCGATACTGGAAAGAGCGATCCGATGGCCTCCATATCCCCTTCTGCCGTAGAGGATTTTGCCGCTGCCCTGCGTCCGCGCATCGCGGGCAGCGTGCGCACCGATCATTTCAACCGCGTGCTGTACAGCACCGATGCCAGCAACTATCAGGTCATGCCGCTGGCCGTGGTGATCCCGGCGCAGCGGGAGGACGTGATCGCGGCGGTGGAGATGGCCGCGCAGTACGGGCTGCCGCTGCTGCCGCGCGGCGGGGGCACCAGCCTTGCCGGGCAGGCCGTCGGCGAAGCGGTCGTGCTGGATATGACACATCTCACCCGCATCCTGCGTGTTGACGGCCCCCGCCGCCGTGTTCATGTGGAGCCGGGCCTGATTCTGGCGCGGCTGAACGCGGCGATGGGGCGGCGCGGCCTCAAATACGGCCCCGACCCGGCCACCGATAACCGCGCCGTGCTGGGCGGCATCGTCGGCAACAACTCCACCGGTTCGCACAGTGTGCTCTATGGCATGACCGCCGACCACGTGATCGGCGTGGATGCCGTGCTGGCCGATGGCTCCGTCGTCACCTTCGGTCCGCTGGATGAGGCCGAGATCGGGCGGAAGGCGGCGCTCAATACGCTGGAAGGACGCATCTACCGCCACGTCACAGCCACCTTGCAGGCCCACAGTACCGCCATTCGCGAGCATCTGCCGAAGACCTGGCGGCGCTGTGGGGGCTACAACCTGGATCGCCTGCTGCCTTCCGGCTCCATGCCCGCCGGGTCGCCGCTGCCGCCGCTGCGTCTGGAAGACGATCGCTTCAATCTGGCCAGGCTGATCGTCGGCAGCGAGGGCACACTGGCGACGATCATCGGCGTGACGGTCAACCTTGTACCTGTGCCGCAGGCGAAGGCGCTGGCCGTGCTGCACTTCGACGACCTCAACGCTGCCCTGGAATCCGTCCCGGCGCTGCTGGAATTGGGGCCGAGCGCGATCGAGCTGCTGGACAAAACCCAGATGGATCTGTGCCGCGCCTCGGAGGCCTGGGCGGCGAAGCTGTCTTTTGTGCGCGGCGATCCGGCGGCGGTGCTGGTGACCGAATTCTACGGCGCGGACGAGGCCGAATTGACGGCGAAGCTCGATCGACTGGCCGCTCATGTGCAAAAGCGGCGGCTGCCCGTCACGGAGACGGTGCGCCTGCTGGACGCCGGGGCGCAGGCCAACGTCTGGGGTGTGCGCAAGGCCGGGCTGGGCCTGCTGATGAGCCTGCGCGGGGATGCCAAGCCGATCCCCTTCATCGAAGATGTGGCCGTGCCGGTGGAGCATCTGGCTGCCTACACGCGGGATGTGCAGCGCGTGGCCGCCGAAACCAACACCCGCCTGGCGATCTACGCCCACGCCAGCGCCGGATGCCTGCACATCCGCCCCATCCTCAACCTCAAAAGCAGCAAGGGCGTGGCCACGATGGTGCAGATTCAGCGGGCAGTGGCCGACCTGGTGCTCAAGTACGGCGGTGTGCTCAGCAGCGAGCACGGCGACGGCATCGCCCGCTCCTGGTTGAACCGCCACATCTACGGCGATGAGGTTTACGAGGCCTTCCGGGCGGTCAAAGCGGCCTTTGATCCGGACGGGCGCATGAACCCCGGCAGGATCGTGGACGCGCCGCACATCAGCGAGCATCTGCGCTACGGCCCGGACTACCACACCCTGCCGCTGTATGAGCATCTCGACTGGTCGGCGGATCACGGCTTTGCCGGGGCGGTGGAAATGTGCAACGGGGCCGCCGTCTGCCGCAAGGTGGAGGGCGGGACGATGTGCCCCAGCTATATGGTCACGCTGGAGGAGGAGCACAGCACGCGCGGACGGGCCAATTTGCTCCGGGCGGCGCTCAGCGGCCTGATCCCCCGCGAGCAGTTGTTTGGCGACCGCATGGCGGCGGCAATGGATCTGTGCGTCTCCTGCAAGGCCTGTAAGAGCGAGTGCCCTTCGGCGGTGGACATGGCCCGCATCAAATTTGAGTGGCTGGCGCACCGTCTCCGTCATCATCGGCCTTCGCTGCGCACCTGGCTTTTCGCCCACATGCCGACCCTCAGCCGTCTGGGGAGCCTGTTCGCGCCGCTGGCGAATGCTGTGCTGGGCCTGCCGCTGACGCGCAACCTGCTTGACCTGACGCTGGGCATTGATCGGCGGCGCAGACTGCCGCGCTTTGCCCCGGCCTTCACCCGCCAGCCGCATCCGATTCCCCGCACCACCGGCAAAAAGGTCGTGCTCTACGTGGACACCTGGGCCAATTTCCATGAGACCGGTATCGCGCAGGCTGCCTGGGACGTGCTGACCGCCGCCGGGTATGAGGTGATCATCCCGCCCTATACCTGCTGCGGACGGACGTATATCTCAAAGGGGTTTGTGGACAGGGCGAAGGCTGCCGCCGACCGTGTGATGGACGCCCTCGCGCCGTATGGCCGGGCGGACGTGCCCATCGTCGGGCTGGAGCCAAGCTGCATCCTGACCGTGCGCGACGAGCACCAGTACCTCAGCGATCACCCGGATCGAGCCGCCGTCGCCCGCAATACGTACACCTTCGAGGAGTTCGCCGCGCTGCATGCCGAAGAATGGGCCGACCTGTTCGAGCACGATTCGCAGCGCCCGCTGGTGCTGCACGGCCACTGCCATCAAAAGGCGCTGGTCGGCACGGAGCCGGCGCATACGGCGCTGCACCTGACCTGCGACCATGTGCACGAGGTGGATTCCGGCTGCTGCGGCATGGCGGGCGCGTTCGGCTACGAAAAGGAGCACTACGAAATCTCTGAGGCGATGGCCTTCCATCGGCTGATTCCGGGGGTGCAGAGCACGCCGCAGGAGACGACGGTCGTTGCGGCGGGGACAAGCTGCCGCCACCAGATCAAGGACTTCACCGGGCGGGAGGCGCAGCATCCCGCGCAGGTGCTGGCCGCCGCCTTGAAGGAGCGCCCCGAAGATAGGGCCTGAGTGACAGCACGATCGCTGTATCACGTTGAATCAGATGTGCAGAGGGCAGGCCTGTGAAGGCCTGCCCCCTGGTGACTTCTTCCGGCGCTGGTCGCCTGCCGCCCGCCGTTCATCTCCTGCCACCTGCCTCTGGCCTCCTGCCTCTTTCCTCCCCGCGCTCACGCCCGGATGACGCCCTCGAACGTCGGCGTGAAGTCCGGAAAGACTTCGCTCAGCGCCGCATTGCCGATGCGCTGCTGCAGGATTTCCGCCAGGATGCTGCGGTAGTCAATCGTGATCGCCAGGTCGCCCCGGTCGCGGTAGTCGGGGGCCAGCGTCGGCCAGTGGGTGATGACCAGCGTCGGTGCGACGGCTCCGCCCATGACCAGCATCATATTGCCGTGCCCGTGATCTGTCCCGCCGGAAGCGTTCTCCTCCACGCGCCGCCCGAATTCGCTCATCACCACCACCGTTACGCGGTCCAGCAGCGTGTCCAGGTCGGTGTAGAACGCGGCCAGCCCTTCGGCCAGTGTGGTCATGAGGCTGGCCTGCCGCCCTTCCACGCCGCCCTGCGATTCGTGCGTATCCCAGCCGCCCAGGTCAATGCAGGCCACTTCCAGCCCGACCTCGGCGCGAATCAGGGTGGCGGTCTGCCGCAGCGCCAGCCCGAAGCCGCCGTCCGGCCCTTCTTCCGGGTACTGTGCGCCGTTCTGGACGGGGTAAGCATCCACGTCCACGCTGGCGACCACGTTGATCGCGTCCTGCGTGGCGAGCGCGGCTGCTGTCAGCTCGCCGCCTTCCACTGTGTACAGCGCATTGAGCGCGGCCATCATTTGCGCGGCGGCTTCTGGCCGCCCGCTGAGATGATAGTCTACGATGCTCTGCAGAGCGATGGCGCTGACCGGGCCGCGCAGCGAGTCCTGCACCGCCGTGCCCCAGCCGATGGCCCGCAGCGGCGAGTCGTTGCCGTTGTTCAGCACGGCCAGATGCCGTCCCAGCCAGCCGCTTTCGATGCTCAGCGGATTCTGGATGCCGCCTTCCATGATGCTCATCGCGTCGAAGTGGCTGCGCGTGGGGTGGGGACTGCCGACGGCGTGCACTGCCGTCATGCGTCCGTCCTGAAAGATGGGGTGCAGTGGTGCCAGGGCCGGGTGCAGCCCGAAAAGCCCATCAAGGTCAAGCACCTCTGAATCGGGAATCGCGATCTGTGATCGGGCGTTGTAGTAGTCGGAGTCGCCATACGGCACGATCATATTCAGTCCATCCGCGCCGCCGCGCAGGAAGATGCAGACCAGCACGTCGCCAGCCGGGTTCTGGTAGCGGGGCGCAAAGGCCAGCCGGGGCATCCAGACCGGCAGCGCGGCCATTGCCCCGGAAAGGCCGGTCAGGATGGCGCTTTGCCGCAGAAAGTCGCGGCGGGAAAGTTTCAGGTTGGGGGGAGATGGTGTGGTCATTATTGGTGTCCTCGTGTTTGTTTCGGGTAGTTGGGAGATCGGGGAGACGGATTTGCTGCTCTCCCCGGCGGCTGTTCGTTTTACCGGTATTGAAACGCGGGCGAGGCAGCCAGCAGGACGATGCCCTCCGCCAGGCGGTAGAGGTCTTCCTCAATGGTCATGTCGGG
>JALSTC010000793.1 GCA_026983935.1 Ardenticatenia bacterium | reverse complement strand
CGGCGGCAGCGCCGGGAGCGCAGCGCACGCGCCAGAAGCAGTGCCAGCACCCACCATACCCAGGTCAGGTCAGCTTCCAGCGGCGGCGGTGTGGGTTCGTCGGTTGGCTCAAAGGTCAGGATGTAGACGCGATCCTTCCCGGCCAGCAGGCCATCGCGTGTTGGTTCGATTCCCATCGATTCGAGGTACCAGTTCAGCATCAATGGGTTGCGGCGGCGCAGCAGGTCGTACACGGCCAGCAGTTCATCGTCATCGGTGACGCGCCGGGCGATGACGTGTTCGGTGCCGTCCGCCGTCTGGATGGTGACGTGCGGGTCGGCCATGATGTTTTTGTACCACTGAGCGCGTTCGCCAAAGGCGCAGGGGACGTATTTCCTGCCGTTCAGCACATGGTACTCCGTCATGGTGCGGCGCGGCAGCCCGCTTTTGCGCCCGGTGTGCGTGATGAGGATGAAGACACGCCCCAGCAGCGGCCCCAGCCCCATCCGCCAGAGGACGATGGGTGCTTTGGCCAGGGCCTTCATCCAGGGATTGGCGGGATAGATCATCAGGCCCACGTCTTTTTGCTGCATGGTGGAACCGTTCATTGCCCGTGCTCCTCTCAAGGTCGTCCTGCCGACAGGCAGCAGCAGGCCATAAGGCGCTGTCATTCAGGCTCGTCTTCTTCGCCGGGCGGCGCTTCCTGTTCGGCCTCTGCCGGGCGCGGCAGCGTATCCGTGTGCCCGGCGGGCTCGGTGGGGTGCAGGTTGACCACCGGCGTACGGAAGGGGCCGCCGGGCGGCGGGGAAGGCGGGGCCTGCATTTCCCAGGCCTGGCGGAATTCACGCAGCCATTCCAGCTCGGCCAGCGTCATCTGCAGGCGGTAGTCGTAGATGGCCCGGATGGGCAGGGGGCTTTCCGCCTGGGCCGCGCGGCTCTGATTCAGTTCGGCCAGCCGGGTGCGGAGCTGCGATTCGTAGGCATCCAGCGCCCGGCGCACCTGCTCTGGCCGCAGGAGGTGCATGTTGGCCAGCCCCAGGATGAAACCGGAGCGGCGGTCATGCGGCGTGCTGAGCAGATCGACCAGCGCGGTTTGCAGCACGCCCTGCCCGGCCTGGGTGATCGCGTAGACTTTGCGGACAGGCCCGCGTCTGCTGGGGGCCAGCCGGCTTTCCAGCAGGCCGTCGCGCTCCAGCTTGTTGAGGATGTAGTAGACCGACGAAAAGCCGATGGTCGTCCACTCCCGCACGCCGCGCAGTTCAATGGCCCGTTGGATCTGGTAGCCGTGCTGGGGGCCTTCTGCCAGCAGACCGAGGATTGCCAGCTCGGCATCGGTCATGGTGAGTTTCTCCCACGGTCATCTATGCATGGTATTCTAGTTTTAGAATAAACCTGAAGGCGAATTTTGTCAAGCAGGGTTGGAAAATTTAGATGGAATTTATATTCCATGACGTAAAAGCCATTACAATGAGAATGGTTGAACAATGAATATTCCATGAACTCCCTGTTTTTCCGTGTGTCTGCCGGCAGCGGCGATATGATGGGTTGGAGACTGAAGTATGGCCGATATTGTGGTGATTGAGGATGATTTGCTGACGCGCAACATGATCGTGGACACCCTGAGGGTGGAAGGCTACAACCCCAAAGGGGTTGGCCAGGGTAATCTGGGTGTGCAAATTGTGCGCGAGTGGCTACCCGATCTGGTGCTTTGTGATGTCGGCATTCCTGGCATGGACGGCTACAAGGTGCTGCAGGAGCTGCGTCAGGACTCCAGGACCCGGACGCTGCCCTTCATTTTCCTGACGGCCAGGGATCGCGTGGAAGACATGCGCCGCGGGATGGAGCTGGGCGCGGATGACTACATCTTCAAGCCGTTTTCCCCGCCGGAGCTGCTGAACTCGGTGAAGACCCAGCTTGGCAAGCGGCAGGCCATCGAGCGCGAGCACGAAACCACCATGCGCCAGCTCCGCCACAACATCCTGTACTCCCTGCCGCATGAACTCCGGACGCCGCTGGCCATCATCCTCGGCAACTCTGAGCTGATGGTCGAGGATCACGACCGCCTCAGCCAGGACGATCTGCTGCATATGTCGGAGGCCATCTACAAGCACAGCCGCCGCCTCTACCGCCTGATCGAAAACTATCTGGTCTATGCACAGCTTGAAGTTGTCGCTTCTGACCGCGAGCAGCATGAAGCGCTGCGCAGCAATATCGTGAAGGATACCGCCCCCATCATCGAAAAGCAGGCCCGGCAGACGGCTGTGGCCGCTGGCCGAGGCGATGACCTGGAAATGACGGTGAGCGGGGTGGCGCTGCGCATTGCCGCCGATGACCTGCGCAAGATCGTCACCGAACTTGTGGACAACGCCTGCAAATTCTCCGATCCGGGCACGCCGATCATCGTTGAAGCCAGCCGGGACGGGGATCGCTACACTTTCTGCGTCCGCGACGAAGGGCGCGGCATGTCCGCCAACCAGATCAGGCAGATCGGCGCTTACATGCAGTTTGACCGCCGGATGTATGAGCAGCAGGGCCTGGGCCTGGGGCTGACCGTCGCCCGGCGGCTGGTGGAATTGCACGGTGGTGAACTGAAGATCACCAGCGCCCTGGGCGCGGGGACAAGCGTCTGCGCACACTTCGCGCTCTACGAATAGCGGAGACTTCCTGGCCGCAAAAAAGCGACGGGCCGTATGGTGAGACATACGGCCCGTGTTTGTGTCTGTTTCCGGAGTTTTCCGGGTGTGCTCACGCCCTGTGCAGCACTTTAGGGGAGGAACTGGTTGATGAACTACCCCCGGCGAACAGGAACGGCACGGCCAGCCCCAGCAGGTCGCCGATCAGCAGCGCGGCCTGCGCCCGATCCCAGGCGATGCTGTACGAATCAAAAGGCAGGCGGTTCAGGAACAGATAGGCGAGGATGGCGCTCAGCGCGAATCCGAGTGCGTATCAGGGGCCGGGAAGATATGGGATATGTATGAGGGGATTCTGAATCTGGTCAGCGGTGCGGCAGAGCATGGTATAATCAGGGCGAAGGCCGGATCAGAGCGAGAAGGTAGTCACCGTCATGAAACAGTGTCCTCAATGCCATCACATCAACCCCGACCGGGCACGATTCTGCGCCGGGTGCGGCGTAGAACTGGCGCGGCAGTGCAATGCCTGCGGCAAGAGCGTCCCGGCGGATGCCCGTTTTTGCCCGTACTGCGGCGCGGTGATCATCAGCGAACCGCCCGTCCCCTGGATTGAGCGCCGTTTCAGCCCGGAAGTGCGTCGGGCGCTGGTGACCAGTATGCGAGGCATTGGCATCACGCTGGTGCTGATGGCCTTCGTGACGGCATTCCTGACGCCGCCGCCGCGCATTTTCGATGACGCGCTGCTGCTGGTGGCAGGGGCCGCGGTGCTGGTGCTCTCCGAGATTCTCCGCTCCGGGCGCAAGCCCAAACCGCCCGGCGGTGACCGTCCGCTGCTGCCCGATGACCCGCCGCCCGGCGGCATCGAGCTGCTCCCGCCGGATGAGATCATCGAGTCCGAGGCGCTGATCACACGCAATAACCCGTCGCCCGGCAGCACACAGGGGCCGTATCTCAATTAGCAGAGGCAAGGGACAAGGAGCAGGCGGCAGGAGAAGAAGCGGCGAGCATCGAACAGCAGGCGAAGGCATCCGCTGCCCCCCTGCGGAGAGGTCAGAGTCGGGGGACAAGGGAAAAGCAGCGGGCGAAAAGTACTCCGGCGGGCAGTCTGATCCAGTCTGGTTTTAACCAGACTTTTTTCTCCTCAGCCGGAGATTTCAATCTCTGGCGCTGGCTGGGCAATCTCAGGGGTGGCGCACATGCGCCAGGCCGCGCATGAGCAGGTCGCGCACGTGCTCGTCGTCCAGGCTGTAGTAGATCAGACGCCCGGCCCGCCGCCGCTTGACCAGCCGCCATTCGCGCAGGGTGCGCAGTTGGTGCGACACCGCCGACTGTTCCATACCCAGCACGGCGGTCAGGTCGCTGACGCACAGCTCGGTATCTGCCAGCGCCGAGATCAGGCGCACCCGTGTGGGATCGGCCAGCGCCTTGAAAAGTGCCGCCAGCGCCTCCGCTGTGGAGGCATCCACGATGGCTGCTTCCGCCGCCGTCACGTTCTCCGGATCGATGATGTGCTGACCATCTTCTGTCATGATGCCTCCTTCGGATGCTGGCGTCCCTCCGCGCGCAGCCGCCGGATGAAGGCCGCCGACTGCAAGCGCCGTTCCAGCAGTGCGATCAGGTAGCCCAGCATCACCCGCTCGATTTCCAGGTGCAGCGGCGTGTTGAGCTTCAGTGCCCGGACGTGCGCCCATGACTCGCGCTGGAGGACGCGCAGGGCGTGCAGCCCGTGCTGACTGATGGGGACAACAACTTCGACGTGCTGCGCGCCACACACCGGACAGACGACGCCGCCCTCCGCCGCGCTGAAAAACTGATCCTGCGGGCTGATCGCTTCTCCACAATAGACGCAGGCTGTCATCTCTGGACGGAAGCCGACCAGATCGAGCAGACGCATTTCGTAGTGACGTGCCACGATGCGCAGATCGGATTCGCCGCACAGCCGCCGCAGGGTGGCGTCCAGTAGATCGAAGAGCGCTGCGCTTTCCCCGCCGTCCTCATCGGTGGTGAAGCTGTCCAGCAGCTCGGCGACGTAATTGGCGTAGGCGGCGCGGGTCAGGTCTTCCCGCAGCGGGAGGTATGGCTCGGTCATCTCCGCCTGGGAGACGATCAGCAGGTCACGTCCGCGGTGCAGCAGCAGGTCGGTGCGGGCGAACAGTTCAACATGCCCGCTCTTGCGGGCCAGCGGCTTACGTGCCCCTTTGGCGATGGCCCGCAGCTTGCCGTGCTCCGGCGTCAGGATGACCAGCAGGCGGTCGGCTTCGCCGAAGTCGCTGCGGCTGAGGATGATGGCTTCACTGCGGAAGGTGCGGGGTCTGGAGGACATAAGCCTGTTCAGTTTTGTGTGTCAGGTGTTGGATTTTGCGTTCTGGGCTTGCACGGCTTTCCGCTTTCATTGTAACGGCGGATGCGGCCTGCCGCTACCGGCCAATAGAGGGCGTGAGATGCAATGACAGGCCGCGACTCATCGCCTGCGATTGAAATCACAGGCTGAGACGGGTATTTGCTCCGGGGATTCCTCACAAGAACAGCAGCGCTGTGCCCGCAAAGGCGATCACCGTCCCCATGATGGCCCGCCAGGTGATGCGCTCGCCGAAGAACAACCGCCCGATGGGCAGCAGGATCACCGGTGTCAGGCTCATCAGCGTGGCGGCGATGCCCAGCGGCGCGTGCTGGATGGCGATCAGCGACAGCCACACGCCCACGAACGGCCCGGCAATCGCTCCGCCGGTGATCGCGCCGAGTGCGTGCGGCTCCGCCCGCAGCCGGGTGATGGTCGTCCTCATCTGTCCGCCCAGCAGGGCAATGATCCAGATAGCCGCTGCCGCTGTGATCAGCCGGATCAGGTTGCCGGAGAGCGGCGAGAAGCCGCCCACCAGTCCCAATTTGGAAGCCAGCAGGCCCCCGGCCTGTCCCAGCGCCGCGCCCAGCCCGAACAGCACACCCAGCGCATACTGGCGCGAGGTGATAGGGCGGGCCGCCGTGCTGCCATTGCGCCGGTCGGCGACGACCAGCACCACACCGCCGACGGCCAGGGCAATGCCCAGCAGTTCCAATGCAGAAAGCGTCTCCCCCAGCAGCACCCAGGCCAGCACCGTACTGAACACCGGGGCCAGTGCCAGCAGCAGCATGGAGAGGCGCGGCCCCAACATAACGAAGGCCTGAAAAAGGAAGCTGTCCCCGATCACGTAGCCGATGATGCCGGAAAGCCCCAGCCAGCCCCAGCGGAACGGCTCCGCGCCCAGCGGGAAGAACTGCCCCTCCATCAGGCGGTGGGTGATCGTCACGAAGATGACAGCCAGCAGCAGGCGCGTGCGGTTGACGATCGGCGAGCCGACCCGCCGCCCGGCAATGGTGAAGAAGACCGAGGTGAAGCTCCAGGCAACGGACGTGCCCAGCGCGGCAAAGTGTCCCAGATAGGCAAACATAAGGCCGTTTTCCGTTCTGGCGGAATGAGGATCACAGGCTGCAAGTGTACCCGCTCCGTGCGGGCCTGTACAGGGGATCGGCGCGGCAAGGAAGGCCGCCTGATCGGCTGCCGTCAGCTTTTTGGCGCTCTTTTTGAGCGTGGCCCGGCCTCTGCCTGTGCCAGCAGCCAGCCGCGGGCCAGGTCATAGTGCCGCCGCAGCACCTCACGCACGGCCCAGTTCACCGCCTTGCGGATGTACGGTTCGGGATCATCGAGCAGCGTGGCGCACATTGCCAGGGCGGGGGTATCCAGGGCGCGGACTGTCTCCGGGGGCAGCTTTGATCGCCGCAGGTAAACCGTGCTGACCAGTGCCGCCCGCCGCACCCAGATGTTTTCGTCCGTCAGCCAGGATTCGAGCTGATCCATGTAGGCGGGGTCAGCGGCCAGCGCCCGCCCCAGCGTGGAGCCGCAGAGCTGGTCGCAGCCCTCCCATGTCCGCACGCCGGGTAGGAAGTTCGCGCCCAGCGCCCAGCATGTGGTGGGTGTAAGCTTGAGGGAATCCAGCAGAGAGGCGGCAAAGAGGCGGTGCTCCCACAACCAGCGCCGGGGGCGCGGGGTCGGGTAGATCAGGAAGGGCGGCGGCGATTGCATCGGCTGTGGACATGATGGCATACTCCCATGCTGGATTTGCGAGCGCTTTTGCAGCAGAATACGATATATCTGACT
>JALSTC010000792.1 GCA_026983935.1 Ardenticatenia bacterium | reverse complement strand
CCGCCAGCGCAGCCATGAGCGCAATCAGAAAAGCCTGCAGGAACTCGCCCGGTGCAAGGGCAAGCTGCATTGTCCAGCCGAACGAGCGTACATTGATCACATTGATCAGCACCAGCGCCAGCGCCAGCCCGATCGGTGCGGCCAGCAGGCCTGCCACTGCGCCCATCAAACCGGTTTGTATGAAGGTGTAGCCCCATAACTGGCGATCGGTCATGCCGTTGGCCCGCATCACGGCATATTCGCGCGTGTGCTCCAGTTGCAGCGACATCAACGCGCTGAGAATACCGATGAAGGCGACAAGTGTCGCCAGCAGTTGCAGCGCGACTGTGATCGTGAAGGTGCGCTCAAAGACGTCAAGGGCACTTTCCAGCAGCGCCCGGTTGCTGCGGATGTTCAAATCCTGCCCGGTCAGAGTCTCCGTGCGCAGTGTCTCAATGACACGCTGCAGGTCGGCCCCCGGCTCCAGGATGACCCCCAATGAAGTGATAAAGGGATCATCATAGAGGCGGCGGTACACCGGATCGATCATCATCACCGTGCCCTGGTCGGTTCCGTAATCGTAGTACACGCCTGTCACGGTGAAGGTCCGGGACCCCCGATCGGTGAGCAGCGTCAGCGTGTTATGCTCCGGGGTAATGCCGCGCCGATACGCGAACGGCTCACTGACCAGCACCATGCCATTCTGCAGCGCCGCCCAGTAGTCGCCGTCTGGCGAATTGTTCCATGCAAAACGGCGGCGCCCAAAGCTGATGTCGTGGCTGGGAACCGTCAGGTTTACCGGCGGCAGGTCAGGATAGTCAGGGGCGAGTACATCCACATTGCGCACCGTCGTCACCGTTTCCACACCATCCACTGCCGCAACCCGATCGATCAGCGCCGGGTCCAGGTCAGCAGTGACGCGGTTGGCCGTGACCGAAACTGGCGAGATGAAAATATCCGCACCAAGTGTGAGTGTCAGCCAGTCCGTGACGGTGCCGCGGAAGCTGCTGATCATGATGCCGATGCCGACGATCACGCTCACGGCCACAGTCAGCGCGGCGACGGCAACAGAGGTGCGGCTGAGTGAGCGGACAATGTCACGTGGGGCCATCCGTCCCAGCACGCCCAGCAGGCGGCCTGTGAGGGGAGTGATCGCCCGCATGGTGATGACCAGAACCAGCGGCGTGAAAAATGCACAACCGACCACGATCATGAACAGAGCGATGAAAGCGACCACAATCGGCGACGGGATGGCCAGCAGCACAACCCCGCCCAGGATCAGCACGACCGCCCCGCCTGTGATGTAGGGCACGATGCGGAGTGCACCTCGTTCGATCGTCGAGCGCGTCATCGTCCCCGCCGGCGGCGTGCGCGTCGCTTCAATAGAAGGGATCAGCGCGGCAAAGATGCTGGCGGTCAGACCGACGACCGCCCCGGTCGCCAGTGTGGAAGGGGGCACCGTAATGTGTGTCACGTTGACAGCAAAATACAGGTCGCTGATCGTCTGCGCGATCAGGCCGACGAGCGTTCTTCCCAGAATGATTCCCAGCGCCAGTCCCAGAATCGTGCCGACCAGACCGAGCAGCAGCGCCTCGCTCAGAATCAGGATAAAGACCTGACGGCGTGTGGCCCCCAGCGCACGTATGATTCCGATCGTCGAACGGCGCTGCACGACACTGAACGTCACCGTGTTGTAAATCAGGAACCCGCCGACAACCAGCGCCAGTAAACTCAGTGCCCGCAGGTTGAGTTCGAATGCGGCGGTCATCTGGTTGAGTGCACTGTTGGCGGCGTTGGGTGTGGTCAGCGCTGCGCCGGGCGGCAGCACGGCCTCAATACGTGAGAGGTCATAGCCGTCCGGCAGGATCAGATCAATACGGGTGAGAATGCCCGGTTTGTCCAGGATTTCCTGGGCGGTGGCGATATCGGCCAGCAGCAGCGTGTCCAATGCCTGGGCGCTGATTCCGTCGTCTGGCCGGAGTAAGCCGGCGACCTGCACGGTAACGGGGGTACTGTTGGGGCGCAGCGTGATGGTGTCGCCCGGCTGGAGGCCATAACGTGCTGCCAGCGCCTCGCTGAGCAGAACCGCGCCGGGCTGACTGAGGAACAGGTTGAGTGTGTCAAAAGCTGCCTGGTTTTCGCTTTCAATTTCACCGGTGCTCAGGTAGCTGCGGAAGGGGGCTTCTGCGAATGGATCAACACCCAGCAGGCGCAGCAACTGGTCATCAAGTGAGGGCGAGCGTACATAGGCATCAATGACTGGCGCACTGGTGCGGATGCCCAGTGTGAGTCGCGTTTGTTGATACAGTTCGGTTGGCAGTCCGCCCGGGCCGCCGACAATCTGGTGGGTGGCACGTCCGGCAACGCTCTGGGCGCTGATGTTGAAGGCTCGCTTGGCCGATTGATTTGCCAGATCAATGGCCACGCCAACTGCCACGCCCAGTGCCACGCCGACAACAAACAGCACGCTCTGCAGCAGCCGACGGCTGATGTAGCGCCTTGCCAGGCGGATCATGAGGCGGTTCTCTGCGATCATTGCTCTACTGTCTGTTCTGCGCACTGCGATTCCATCAGCAGCTTGCCATGATGCACACGATAGACGCAGTCGGCGAGCGGGACAATCGTCGGGTCGTGGGTCGCCATGATCAGGGTCTTGCCTGCATCACGGGTGAGTTCCAGCAGCAGTTTGAGGATGCTTTTTCCGGTCTCTTCGTCAAGGTTGCCGGTTGGCTCGTCGGCCAGTACCAGCAGCGGCTCATGGACCAGTGCGCGGGCGATGGCAACACGCTGCTGCTCGCCACCGCTCAGTCTGTCGGGGAAGTCATCGGCGCGGTCGGCCAGCCCCACCCGCGCCAGCAGTGCCCGTGCTGCATGCACGCTCCTGCGGCGGCTGATGCCGCGCAGTTCGTGGGGCAGGGTGATGTTTTCCAGCACGGTCAGAGTGGGCAGGAGGTTGAAGAACTGGAACACGATCCCGACGTGATCCCGTCTGAAGATAGTGCGGTCGTAGTCGCTTAGCGTGGTGATATCTGTGCCATCAATGGCGATCTGGCCGCCGTCGGGGTGATCGATGCCGCTGATCAGATTGAGCAGGGTACTTTTGCCGCTGCCGCTGCTCCCCAGCAGGACAAATAACTGTCCGGCGGCGATGTCAAGATCAACATGATCGAGAACAGTGAGCACATGTCTTTCATCGCGATAAGCTTTACTCAGACCGCGTATCTGGACGATTGGATTCTTGTGGGCGTCGTCGGATGTCATCGTATAACCTGTATGCGGTGTTCTCTGTGAACCAGCGCTGATCATAGCGTAAAACAGGCGAGTTGCGAAAAGTCACCCTGCGCGGCGGTAAACAACATGCGCCCTTCCAGTGGAAGAGCGCATGATATTGCTGTGAAAATGCGGTGACGTGCGGGTTACTGCTTGTTTTGTGTCAGGCTGAGCAGGCCGGTGGGCAGAGTTGGCTTGCGCGTTTTCTCTTCGTCTTTGCCGAACCTGATAACTTCACCGCTTTCGGTGATGGCTTCGACGGCCAGTCCCAGGCTTTGCAGCTCCTTGACCAGAACATGGAAGCTGGCCGGGATGCCCGGTTCTTCGATCGGCTCGCCCTTGACAATGGCTTCATATGTCTTGACACGGCCCTGCACGTCGTCACTTTTGACGGTGAGCATTTCCTGCAGGGTGTGTGCAGCGCCATAGGCTTCCAGCGCCCACACTTCCATTTCGCCGAAGCGCTGGCCACCAAACTGCGCCTTACCACCAAGTGGCTGCTGCGTGACCAGGCTGTACGGGCCGGTGGAGCGGGCGTGAACTTTGTCTTCCACCAGGTGGGCCAGCTTGAGCATGTGGATGTAACCGACCGTTACCGGGCGGTCAAAGCGCTCGCCGGTCTTGCCGTCATACAGCCACATCTTGCCATAGATCGGGGCCGACTCACCGGTGCGGAACATCACAGTGTCGGCATAGGCCTTCAACTCATCGCCGCTGACGTCTGGAGGCGGTACATCTACGTCAAGCGATTCCAGCCAGAGTCGCAGTGTGGCATCAATCGCCAGCGCATCCCTGCGTTCTCGTTCCGCAAGGGATACACCTTCCATGCTGAAGAGCAGGATGTCGTCCGGGTTGTAGCCTTTTTCGCGCAGCCATTCCATCAGCACCGCGCGGCGCATGTACACCTCATCAAGCGCGATCTGCTCTGGATCGTAGGCTTCATTATCGGCCAGCCAGTGATCCAGCATGTAGAGCCGCAGCGCGTCCCGATCATCTTCCAGATATTCCGTCTCGTACTCGATTTCCTTCAGCCATGCCCAGGCGCGTTCGGTGACCTGCTTGACAGCGTAGTCAATCATCCAGGCACGGCCCAGTTCGGCTTCGATCTCGTCTTCATTCGCGCCATCGAATACCGGCGTGATAGCCCGGAAGCCCAGTCGATCGGCTGCCCAGCCGAGATGCGTTTCCAGCACCTGGCCGATATTCATACGCCCCGGCACGCCAAGTGGGTTGAGGATGATCTCCAGCGGCGTACCATCTTCCAGGAAGGGCATATCTTCGATGCGGACGACCTTCGAGATCACGCCTTTGTTCCCATGGCGCCCGGCCATTTTGTCGCCCTGTGTGAGCTTGCGCTTCTGGGCGACGCTGACGCGCACCATCTGTTCAACGCCGGCGGGCAGGTCACGGTGTTCCTCGCGGGTGAAGATTTTCACATCCACCACCTTGCCTTTTTCGCCGTGCGGCAGGCGCAGAGAGGAATCGCGTACTTCGCGGGCTTTTTCGCCAAAAATGGCGCGGAGCAGTTTTTCCTCCGGGCTGAGTTCTTTCTCGCCCTTTGGTGTGATCTTACCCACCAGGATGTCATTCGGGCCGACTTCTGCCCCGACACGCACGATGCCGCGCTCATCCAGATTCTTGAGGGCCTCCTCGCCGACATTGGGGATGTCATGCGTGATTTCTTCTGGCCCCAGTTTGGTGTCGCGGGCTTCGATTTCGTGCTTTTCGATGTGGATGCTGGTGAACTTATCCTGCCGGATCAATTCCTCGCTGACCAACAGCGCGTCTTCGTAATTGCCACCTTCCCAGCTCAGGAAAGCACACAGGACGTCATGGCCCAATGCCAGGTTGCCGTAAACCGTTGACGAACTGTCTGCAATGACATCGCCGGCATGGATGATCTGGCCCTTGCGCACGATGGGATGCTGATCAATGCACGTGGACTGATTCGAGCGGTTGTATTTCCGGAGCCGGTAGACGCGCTCTCCGTCCTCAGTCCGGAGGACGACATGATCGCCCTGCACGCTGATAACCTCGCCGTCCTGGTCGGCCACCAGCACCTGCCCGCTGTCGTAGGCTGCGAGCTGTTCCATGCCTGTGCCGACGATGGGGACATCCGGCTGGAGCAGGGGCACGGCCTGCCGCTGCATGTTGGAGCCCATCAGTGCGCGGTTGGCATCGTCGTGTTCCAGGAACGGGATCAGCGAGGCGCTGATGCCGACGATCTGGCGCGGGGCAACGTCCATATAGTCAATACGATCCGCAGAGGCCATGAGGAATTTCTGGTTGTGGCGTGCGGAGACACGCGGGTTGGCAAACTGAGACAGATCGTCCAGCGGTGCATTGGCCTGGGCGATGTAGTAGGGGTCTTCTTCATCCGCGGAAAGATAGCGCACTTCGTTGCTGACGAATGGGTGAATCGGTACCTCTGTGACGCCCGCTTTGGCCAGCTTCCTGGCCAGCGCAGTGTCAACAATGGCTCCCTCTTCAGCCAGCACCTTCCCGGATTTGGGGTGCAGCACGTCTTCGCTGATCGTGCGTCCGGGCAGTCGCTCATCGTCTGGCGGCAGGGCACGCAGCACCTTACGGTAGGGGGTTTCCACAAAGCCGTATTCGTTCACACGTGCGTAGCTTGCCAGGCGACCGATCAGACCGATGTTAGGGCCTTCCGGTGTTTCAATGGGGCAGATACGTCCGTAGTGGCTGTGATGGACATCACGCACGTCAAAGCCTGCCCGTTCGCGCCGCAGACCGCCCGGGCCCAGTGCGGAGAGTGTGCGCTTGTGTGTGAGTTCGGCCAGCGGATTCGTCTGATCCATGAACTGGCTGAGCTGACTGGAGCCGAAGAACTCACGGATAGCGGCCACGATAGGCCGGATGTTGATCAGCGTAACCGGAGTCAGGTTGTCATTCTCGCGGATGGACATGCGTTCGCGGACGACCCGCTCGGTGCGGCGCAGACCGACGCGCAGTTTATTCTGGATCAGCTCACCAACGGTCTTCACACGGCGGTTACCGAGATGGTCAATATCGTCGGGTTTCGCCATCCCGTTGTTGATCTGGATCATACGCCGCACCAGTTCCACCAGATCGTATTTGGTGATGGTGCGCGTGTCACGGGAGATTTTGTCATCCAGCCGCAGCCGCTGATTCAGCTTGTAACGTCCGACTCGCTCCAGGTTGTAGCGGCGCTGGTCAAAGAGCTGGCTCTCCAGGTATTCACGTGCGTTATCCAGGGTAGGCGGATCGCCGGGGCGCATGCGCTTGTAGAATTCCAGCAAAGCCGCTTCCCCGACCGTCTGCCCTTCTTTAAGCTCCCATTCCGGTTCCATTTTGATGGTGCCGGTGATGTAGGCGTGATCAGGGTCGTTGTCTGTGTCGGCGTACAGCGCAAGGAGTTCCTCGTCCGTGCCTTCTTTGATCGGGGCAATGTCATCGTGTCCATCGCTGACGGCAGCCAGCGCCCGCAGCAGAATGGTGACGGGAACCGTGCGCTTACGGTTGAATTTGATGGTG
>JALSTC010000791.1 GCA_026983935.1 Ardenticatenia bacterium | reverse complement strand
CCGTGCAGAGATAGCATCCACCAGCGCGGCATCAGCCTCACCAGCAAGGACGGCAGCAAGTGCCTCGGACGCCACGTCAAATGGCATCACATTGAGCACGTGGAGCCGCCTTTGCCAGCGCCGGGCCTCAAGATCGCCCTCTGTGCCGAATTCGACCGCCAGTGTTTTGCCGTCCATATCATAGAGGGTTTCAATGCCGGAATCGGGTGGTCGCACCAGCACCTGCCCGGCGTCGAAGTAGCTGACGGTGTAGCGAGCATCGTTCGTGCGCAGGGGATCAACACGGAGGGCAGAGAAAAGCACATCCACCTGGTCGGCACGCAGCGAGTCATACAGCCCATCATAGCCCATATTGACGAATCGCAGTGGTACGCCCATTTCTTCCGCAACGGCGCGGGCGAGGTCAACATCCAGCCCGCTCAGTTCGCCGTTGATATCCAACCCAAAAGGGGGATAGCTGGCATCAATGCCGACGCGCAGTTCACCGTAGGGCAGCATCGGCTGTTCAGCCGGCGGTCGGATGATGTTTCGCCAGACCCAGCGGCCTGCCGAGAAAAGCAGCGGCACGGCCAACGCGGCTGCCAGCGCGACCAAGGCCCACTGGCGGCGTGTCAGCGGACGCGGGTGGGAGGTAGGGGTAGAGTTCATGGCAGCGGCAGTTCCTCGCCGTGAGCGTAGGCTTGCAGAAATCGGTAGATCGGGCGCGGGCGGAAGTCCGGCGTCAGGAACGTGAAGTTATCCGGGTAGCTGTGCGTGGGGGCGGGATAGCGCAAAGCCCACTGGCACAGTTTTTCCACGTATGGCATGTGCTGCTCCGTCCATTCGTAGCTGTCTATGGTGTAGCGGATGCGCTGCGCGGGACGCACGGCTTTTGTCCAGCGCGGATGGTCATTCCAGCCGGTTTCGGTGACGAAGATCGGTTTATCGGCATCGCCATTTTCAACCATGATGGCGCGGATCAGTTCAATGCGGCGGAAGTTGAGAATGTCCGGGCCTGGTTCGGCCTCCGGTGGAAAGGTGAAACCATAGGTATGCACCGCCATCGCGTCGAAGTAATCCGCCGCGCCCGCCTCATACATGCGCTGGATGAACAGCAGATCATTCATGCCCCAGGGACTGTCTTCCGGCTCCAGAGTTGGGGCCATCGGCGCGGCAAGTACGATCACCTCCGGATTGGCTTCTTTTGCTGCCAGGTAGGACTGGCGCAGCAGTTCCACATATCCCGCCGGGCTGACCTGCCGGTAGCCCCATTCAAACGTCAGGTTTGGCTCATTCCAGATGATCAGGTGATCCACCGTTCCTGCGTATCGTGCAGCGAAGGCGGCCACGTATCGTGCAAAATCCGGGAAGCGATCGTCTTCCAGATAGTTCAGGGTGGTATCCTGTCCACGCCCGCCATCGAGCGCTGCCGGGCTGTTCGGGTCGGGTTCAGGGCGTGCCCACGCCGGGACGTAACCCAACCGGGCGATAACATGCAGTCCCTGATTCTCGGCATGGCGGATGATGCGGTCGAAGTGTTCCCAGTCAAAAGCACCTTCCTCCGGCTCCGCATAGGCCCAGGGGAAGAATTCAACGATGGTATCTGCGCCAAGCTCACGCACCATTTGCAGTGATCGCTGGATTTTCCATTCGTCCACCTCGTCTGTGAGACGGGTGTGTATGCAAAGCAGCGGTTGTGTGGTGGTGACCGTCTGCGGCGGGCCGAGCACAGCTCGCGGTGGGGCAGGACGCAGCCATATAAGGAGCAGCGCCAGCAGTACCATGCGTATAAGGACACCGCGCCATGTGCGCCATGAAATACCGCCTATATGAAGCTCCTGCCAGATGCGGGGTGAGAAGATCATTGCTCAGTCTGGCTCCGGGTCTGCGTGCAGGAGACTATCATAGCGAATCTTATGCCGTCTGGCCGGGCGTTTGCCTGACGCTTACCATACTACATGAGAAAACATAAATCGGGCATTCCCATGGAAAGCCCGATCCGGGTAAGGCGAGGTGTGCTGTGCGGTCAGGACTTTGCGCCAATATCGGCAATCTGGCGCACCAGAGTCAGGACGGAGAGCACCAGCTTCATGGCGTCTCCAGTGCCGACTTTCCTGGGTTTTTCGCCTTTCATATTCTCTTCCGCCGCACGAATGAACAGGTAGGCGGAAAGCAGCCCCAGCGCCAGGCCGATGATTGCGCCGATCAGGTAGGTTTGCGTTTTCCAGTCCAGGCCGGTGGCGCGTGGCTCGACGGCCGGGGGCGTATTGGAGTCAGTTACCATGTGCATTCTCCTCATCAGGGGATGCGGTAGATTCGGCTGGGCCGGCAAAAAGCCGTTCCAGGTAGGCCATACGGCTTCCCAACCCGACCAACGGCTGTGCGATCTGGGGTACACGGCGCTGAACATTGGCGAGCAGTCGCACGACTGTACTTCTGCCGCGTGCCAGTGGTGGCGCGGCCATCGTGTTCAACTGCCACAGGCCGATCGCCATCGCCATCAGGATTATTGTAGGGATCAGGCAGGTCAGCACAGCCGGAACAAGCACAAATACGATCAACATGAAATCTGCCAGCAGTGAGAACTGCAGCGGGCTGAGCGTGATGACAGCCAGCGCCAGCAGCAGAATCATCACGGCCAGCACCCCTGCTGCAGGCAGGACAATGGCGCGGCGCACTTCCCGGCGATGCCGGACTTCTGGCGATACTGGCGGGCTTTCCGGTGACATAGCTGCTTCCTGTATATGCAGGCCTGCGCATTCTACCACAAATTAGGACTGGCTCAAATCTCACCGCGTTTTGTAGTGCTGCTCGGAGAGTGCCTGCAGGCGGGCGGCGGCCTGTTCTGCCGTCAGGTCGCGCTGCGCCTCTGCCAGCATTTCATAGCCGACCATGAACTTCTTGACGGTGGCCGAACGCAGGAGCGGTGGATAAAAATGGGCATGGAGCTGCCAGTGTGGATGCTGGCTGCCGTCGGTCGGCGCACCATGCCAGCCCATCGAATAGGGAAACGAGACTTCAAACAGGTTGTCGTACCGTGTCAGCAGCCGCTTGAGGATATCGGCCAGCGCGGCCTGCTCCGGATCACTGAGGTCGGGCAGACGCTGCACATGGCGGCGCGGCATAAGCAGGGTCTCAAAGGGCCAGACCGCCCAGTAGGGCACAACAGCCAGCCAGTGTACATTTTCCACAACCACGCGCTCCTGCCGAGTGCTTTCCAGCCTTGCGTAGTCCAGCAGCAGGGGGACGCCGTGCTGCGCGTAATAGGTGCTTTGCTGCCGGTCTTCTTTTGCCGGTTCATTGGGCAGGGCATCTCCCGCCCAGACCTGGCCATGTGGATGGGGATTCGAGCGGCCCATAATCGCGCCCTTGTTCTCAAAAACCTGCACCCACTGGTAGCGTTCGCCGAGTTCGGCTGTCTGCTCTGCCCAGACTTCCACAACCTGCCGGATGGCCTCCAGCGGCAGCTCAGGCAGAGTCAGATCATGGCGCGGCGAGAAGCAGATCACGCGGCACGTGCCGCGAACCGTCTCCGCCTTCAGCAGGGGATGCGGCTGCTCGACGACCTGCGGTGTGTCCGGGAGCAGGGCGGCAAAGTCGTTGGTGAAGACAAAAGTACCCGTGTATTCAGGGTTGCGCACACCCCCGGCCCGTGCATTGCTGGGGCACAGGTAGCAGTCGGGATCATAGGGGGGAAGCTGCTCCTGCGGTGGCTTTTCAACCTGCCCGCGCCAGGGTCGCTGCGTGCGATGGGGTGAAACCAGCACCCATTCCCCCGTGAGCGGATTACGGCGGCGGTGTGGATGAACTGAAGGGTCAAAATTACCGGTCATGAATCACTGTCCTGCGATCATATGCCCTGCCGGGCGGACCTGCCCCCGGCATAACAATGCCGCTCCTTGCGGAGCGACATTGTCGCCGGTTTTCAATGACTGGCAGCGTCTGGCGCTGAGTGCCTATCCCACGACCTGCAGGCGGAAGTAGTAGGTCGCCGTGCTGTCCGGCCATGTGGTCTCCACAACCAATACATAGTTGCCCGCCGCGGCGCTGATGGTGTGCAGGGAGACCGCCGTGCTGCTTCCTGCCAGTTCCGTTCGCTGATATTCCTGTGCCAGATCGCTGCTGGCCAGGATCACGGTCATCGTCAGCGGCCCGCCTGCTTCCGCATCCAGCCGGATCGTGTCGCCGCTGTTCAGCAAGATGCGCTCGCTCTCTGGCGAGGCAGGCGAGTCCACGCAGACTTCGCTGCCGCTGGTGTCGCGGTAGCAGTACCGCATCCCGGAGGGCTGGAACGCTCGCCCACCGTTGATCAGAACGACGGCAGGCGCGTTCTCAACGGCTTCACCGCCGCCGGACGGAGGCTCTGCCTGCGTGGGGGATGGTGGTGGGAGGGTGGGGGCAGCGATCGTCGGAGATGGCACTGCGGTTGGAGGCGCTGTTGTTGGTGAAGGTATGGGTGTCTCTGAAGGCGCTTCCGTCGCCGTCGGGATTTCCGGTGTGGCCGTTGCCACCGGCTGCTCTTCGGTCGCTTCCTCTGTCGCCTCTGCCGGAGGCTTGACAGTCGTTTCTTCGGCAGCCGCTTCCGTTTCTTCCGGCCTGCTTGTGGGCGGGGCCGTAGTAGCGGTGGGTGCTTCCGTGGCTTCGGCCACGGTCATGGGCACCTCGATTGCAAAGATGGACGACACAAAGTTATTGTCCCCCCCGCTCCCGGCAAACTCGGCTACCACACTGACGCGGTGCATACCGGGTTCAAGGTCCACTTCGTAATCTGCACTGTCTGTGGCTCCGAAGTCGATCTCGACCGGCCTGCCGGTATCGTCAGTATCATCAAGCAGGACGGCCCGCAGGGCTGAAGGCTGCATGCCTTCTTCCCCCTCCACGGCGAAGGTGACCGTATCTCCGGCTTCGACGGTGATGGTCGTGTCCGGCTGCATGTCAAGCGGGTCTGGCTCACAGCGGACGTCATTGGGGGCCTGCAGCCAGCAGTACGCGCCGGGCAGGCCGGCATATTCTTCACCCAGTACGATGGCGCGGATATCGGGACGGGTGGGTATGGCTTCCTGGGCAGCTTCCGGCGTCGCTGTGGGTGCCTCTGCCGCCGGAGGCCCACTGCCTCCGCAAGCAGCCAGCGCGAGCATCGTTCCGCTGAGGATGGTCAGTAACAGCAGTTTTTTCATTTTGGCTCCCCCCGTCTCAGAGAGTGTTATCCGTCGGTTAATTATGGTTGTCGGAGGCTGTTCTGTACCCATGTAGTGCGCTTGAATGAGCTGACATGTGCGGCGTGCCCTTCCGTCCCCGGCATGTGTTCCGGTGCTTGCGCGGCGGCCAGCGTATCAACGGTTATAGGGCCGTCATCGCATTGGCGGATCGCTCTAGCCTCACTCATGCCGTTTCATCTCTCCGTACAGTTCTGCTTTGCGGAAAGGCGCAAGCGCCAGCCGCAGGATGTGGGCATAGGCCGATTTGCGCGTTTCCAGGCCATCCGTCAGGATGCCAATAGCCCCCTGTGCATGTTTGGTATTGTGCAGGCCGGTGAGTGCATCCATCACCGTGCCCAGTTCCTCGCCGGCATCCAGCCGACACCTATCCGGCCATCTGCTGCGACCACCGCACACCACGCGCAGGTCATGATGCCCAGTTCGGTGCGGATCAGCCCGCCTTCAAAACCTACGGCCATATCCGCGCCACTTCGTTCCAGTGCGGCGTGTGCACGGTTGAGTGCGCCGGTACGTGTTTCGGCATCACCCCAGGGCTGCGCCGGAATGCCGGAAGGCACGTCCAGTGTCAAAAAGCGCGTACCGGGAAATAACGGCGCGAGCACAGTTTCGGCGGCCAGTTGTTTGACCGGATTCTTCGAGCCAATAGCGATGTGCATCGTTGTCTCCAGTGTGCGCATTGTAGCATCGTGCCGGTTGTGATGCCAATCCCCCCGATCTGCGGTATCGTACAGCTATGCAGCTCTCGGCGTGAATTCTGGTAAGAGTGATCTTTCATGAATTATGATGTTTTCACGATCAACGCCGTGGTGGATGAGCTTGAGGCGCTTGTAGTTGGCGGGCGGGTGCAGGATGTGATTGACGTGAGCGAGACGGCCATTGGGCTGGAGATTTACGCCAATCACCGCCGACACTATCTGCTGCTGGATGCCGATCCGCAGCGCCCCCGTGTTCATCTGGTGGAGGGAAAGCTGCGGCGAGGCATTCCCCACCCAACGCAGCTCGGCCTGCTGATGCGCCGCTATGTGGAGGGCGCGTTCCTGGCTGATGTCAGCCAACCGCCCTGGGAGCGCATGATCACACTGCATATGGACGGCGTGGAGGGCATCAGCGATGTGATCGTCGAGACTATTGAGCGCCGCGCCAATATCCTGCTGGTGCAGGAGGGGCTGATCCTGGAGTGCATCCGGCGTGTGGGGCCGGATGAGAACCGTGTCCGGGTCAGCCTGCCGGGGCATGATTATGTCCCGCCGCCGCCACAGCGCGGCAAGCGTCCACCGAATGTGGTCACAGTGGAGGATATCGGCACGTTCCTGGATTCCGATCCCGGCGCACGGGCCTGGCAGATGCTGACCCGCCATGTATTGGGTGTGAGTCCGGTGCTGGCGCGGGAGATCATTTTTCGGGCGACGGGCGGGGCGAATACGAAAGCGGCGGATACCAGTCCGCGTGCTGTATACCAGGCTTTTGGGCTTCTGCTGCCGCCGCTGCTTCGCCATGAATGGCAGCCGGGGATCACGCGCGGTGATGACGGTCAGGTGACGGCCTTCGCCGTTTATCCGATCACCTATCTACCC
>JALSTC010000790.1 GCA_026983935.1 Ardenticatenia bacterium | reverse complement strand
ACGGTACAGGAGGATACTCACCATGTCTGTCGTCTCCATGAAGACGTTGTTGGAGACGGGCGTCCACTTCGGGCACCGTGCCCGCCGGTGGAACCCCAAGATGAAGCCGTACATCTTCACCGAACGCAACGGCATCCACATTATCGATCTGCAGCAGACGGTCAAACAGCTTGATGAAGCCTATGCACTGGTGCGCGATACCGTCGCCAACGGCGGGACGGTGCTGTTCGTCGGTACCAAGCGCCAGGCGCAGGAAACCATCGCGCAGGAAGCCGAGCGCTGCGGCATGCCCTACGTCAATCAGCGCTGGCTTGGCGGCACGCTGACCAACTGGCGCACCATCCGCGAGCGGATTCAAACGCTCAAGGATATGGAGCGCCGTCGTGATGCGGGCGAATGGGATCTGCTGACCAAGAAAGAAGCCCTGATGCTGCAGCGCAAGCTCAACAAGCTGCAAATCCGCCTGGGCGGCATCCGCGAAATGAAGGGCCTGCCCGATCTGCTGTTCGTGGTGGACGTGAACCGGGAAGCGACCGCGGTTAAGGAAGCAAATATCCTGGAAATCCCGGTCATTGCCATTGTGGATACCAACTGCGACCCCGATCTGATTGACTACCTGATCGTCGGCAACGATGATGCCATCCGCGCGATCCGCCTGATCACCAGCGTGATCGCCAACGCCGTCATCGAAGGCCGCGATCTGCGCAAGGCGCACATGGAAGAAGAGATGCAGGCCGAGGGCGAAACGGCGGCCTATGCGCAGGTGATGGCCGGGGAAGAGGAAGACGACTCGGCATACCTGGGCGAGGCCACGCTGGCCAAGCTGCGCGAGGCGGAAGACCTTTTCGCTGATGAGGCTGCTCCTGCTGATGAGTCCGCTCCCGCCGAGGAAATCGCAGAAGTCGCGGAAGTCGCAGACGCCGAAAAAACAGAAGAGACAGAGGAAACTGAGGAATCTGCCGGGTAAACATGATTGTTGCTCATCGGCAGGGCGCGGGCCGGGGGAACGGACTCCCGGGCTGTGCCTGCCTGCGGGATGAGCCGTGGTTGTAGAAAGAGCGAGGAAACACCCCTTATGGAAATCACCGCCAAGATGGTCAAGGAACTGCGCGATCGAACCGGCGCCGGGCCGCTGGACTGCAAGAAGGCCCTGGTGGAATTCGATGGCGATATGGATAAGGCCGCCGAATATCTGCGGGAGAAGGGCATGGCCAGGGCCGCCAAGAAGGCTGGCCGCGCCACCAATGAAGGCGTCATCGAGGTTTACCAGCATCATAACCGCCGTGTGGGCGTGATGGTCGAGGTAAACTGCGAGACGGACTTTGTCGCCAATACCGAGAAATTCCGGGAGCTGGCCCATAACCTGGCCCTGCACATCGCCAATATGGCCCCCCAGTATGTCCGCCGCGAGGATGTGCCCGCCGAGCTGGTCGAGAAGGAACAGGCCGTTCAGCGTGCCCGCGCCCTGGAAGAGGGCAAGCCGGAGCACATCGTTGATCGGATCGTGGAAGGGCGCATGGCCAAGTTCTATGAGGACCTGGTGCTGCTGGAGCAGGAATTCATCATGGATGATGACAAGACCATTGCCCAGTTGATCCAGGAGGCCATCGCCGACCTGGGCGAGAACATCCAGGTGTCGCGCTTTGCCCGCTTTGCGCTGGGCGAGGGTGCCGAAAACGGTGAGTAGAACCGCCGTGCAGGTCTGAATATTGCGGGGGATTAGTCAGCGGCTAATCCCCTTTTTGTTGTGTACAATCAGGTTATCTGGCACAAGGAGTATGCGATGTCTGCGTTTCCCGGCACGCCCTCAAAGTACCGCCGTGTGATCATCAAATTGAGCGGCGAGGCGCTGGCCCCTCCCGATGGCGGCAGCGGCATTGATCCTGAGCAGGCAGCGTTCATCGCGGAGCGGCTGCGGGCCGTGCATGCGCTGGGCGTGCAGACGGCGGTCGTCATCGGCGGCGGCAATCTGTGGCGCGGTCAGATCGGTGTGGCGCGCGGCATGGATCAGACAACCGCCGATCACATGGGCATGATCGCCACCGTGATGAACGCTCTGGCGCTTCAGGATGCCCTGGAGCAGCTCGGCGTGACCACCCGCGTGCAAACCGCCGTGGAGATGAACAAAGTGGCCGAGCCGTATATCCGCCTGCGGGCCATTCGCCACCTGGAAAAGGGGCGGATCGTGATCCTGGCCGGGGGTACGGGCGGCCCGTACTTCACCACGGATACCGCCGCTGCCCTGCGGGCAATGGAAATCAACGCCGATGTGATCATCAAGGCCACCAAGGTGGACGGCGTGTATACTGCCGACCCGCACAAAGACCCGACCGCCACGCGCTTTGACCGTCTGAGCTATGAGGAAGCACTGGAGCGCAAGCTGGAGATCATGGACCTGACGGCGTTCACGCTGTGCATGGAACATGACATGCCGATCATCGTGCTGGATTTCTGGGCGGAGGGGATGCTGGAGGCGGCTGTCCGCGGCGATTCGGTCGGGACACTGGTCGCGTCTGCGGAGCGGCTGGGTCTGAGCGGGTGATTTCTGCCATAACGGGGTTTCGTGAGAAGGAAATTAATGATACACTGAAATGCAAATGAACATCAGGGAAAATGGATGATGGTTAGCAATCCCACACAGGCCCTTCAGGCAGAAGTCAACCGTTTGCGAACGGAAAATGAGTCGCTGCGCAATGAGCTGTATGTCATGCGCGGCTTCGTGCAGGCGCTCCAGGCCTTGAGCGAGGCGGAAGCGAAGTTCAAGGCCAGTGCCGATCTGTGGCGGCTGCTGGATGAGATCATGCAGCAGACCCTCGATCTGCTCTCTGCGCCGGATGGCTCGCTGATGCTGCTTGACCGGAACAGCGGCGAGCTGGAGTTTGTCGTGGTGCTGGGCGCGGCCCGCGATCTGCTGACCGGCCAGCGCCTGCAGCCGGGCGAGGGAATCGCCGGCTGGGTGGCGCAGCATGGCAAATCCTGTGTGGTGCGTGATGTGCGCCTGGATCCGCGTTTTTCGGCGCGTATGGATGAGGAATCGGCCTTCCGCACAAAGTCTATCGCTGCCGCGCCGCTGATCGGGAATGGTAAAGTGCTGGGTGTCGTGGAAGTCTTGAACCGTCCCGGCGATGAGGCGTTCACAGAATTTGACCAGATGCTGCTGACGCTGCTCGGCCGTTTTGCCGGTGAGATGCTGGCCGATATTCGCGATGTTTTCGGGGCCGGCGACCTCATCGCTGCACTCAACAAAGGCCAGCGAAAGCAGTAAGCAGGCGGCGCATGACCTGAAGGCAGGCGGGAGCCTTTGACGGCGGGCATGGACCCGCCGTTTTTGCTGCATGGCTCGTGGTCTGCATCGCGGGCAGCGGCTTTTCTTCGCATCCATGTCATTTGCAGAGTAGCCATGCCCACCGCCCGCTGGTATGATTAGCGCCATGAGCAAAGAACAGCAGCCTCCACAACCCACCGAAGTTCTCCCGCCGGATGACGACGATCAGCAGGCCCCGGAAGCCGTTCCCGAATGGCTGCAGCGGCTCCGTGCCCGGCGGGCCATCGAGACCCCTGACAGGCAGGCCGTCGCCTTTCCGCCGCCGATCTCGGACGAACCGCCGTCACCGCCGGGTGACGCCGCTGGCGATGAGCCGGATGCAGGCACTGCCGGGGAGGAACCCGCTCCCTCGCCGGATGATGGCCCCCCTGCCTGGCTGCAGGAAATCGAGGCTGTGACGCCAGCCGCGGACAGCGGCAATCCCCCCTGGCTGCAGGATGTGCTGGATGCAGAGCCGGTGGCAGCAGCGCCCGACGCGGCCCCGCCGGCGGCGGAACCCCCCGACAGCGAAACAGGTGAACGACGGCTGGAACGCCGTGTCCGCCGCCGTGAGCGCCCCGTCAGTGCTTCGGTGGGGGCGGCGCAGTCGCTGCTTATTGTGGTGGTGGCCGCCGTGCTCAGCGCGACCATTTTTACGCTGTGGACGCCCGCCAGCTTCCTCAGCGATGAGACGCGGGAGGGGCTGCGTCCGGCCTATGCCACACTCAGCGCCCAGTTGCCGCCGACGCCGGTGCCGACTCCCATCTGGATGCGCCGCGTGGGGATCATCAGCGGCCACTGGGGGCCGCATCCCAGCACGGGGCGCAGCGACCCCGGCGCGGTCTGCCCGGATGGCCTGACCGAGGCCGAAGTGAATCGCAGCGTGGCGCAGCGCGTTGTGCAGGCGCTAAGCGGGCGCGGCTACGATGTAGACCTGCTCGATGAGTGGGATCCGCGCCTGGAGGGCTACCAGGCGTCTGCGCTGCTTTCCATTCACGCCGATTCCTGCCACCAGTTTGAACTGCCCGGCGCGACGGGTTATAAGGTCGCGCCGCCATCTTCCCGCACAACAGCCCGCGCCGATGATGACCGTCTGGTCAACTGCATGATCCAGCAGTACGGCATGATCACCGGACTGCCGCGTCACCCCGGCCTCACGCGGGATATGACCGAATACCACACCTTCCGCGAAATCGATCCTGTCACCCCGGCGGCGATCATCGAGATCGGCTTTCTCTATGAAGACCGCCAGATATTGACCGAGCGCCCCGATCTGATCGCGGAGGGGATCGTCTCCGGGCTGCTGTGCTTCCTGGAAAGCCCGCTGCCGACTCCGCTGCCGGAGATCACGCCCTGGCCGACGGTGCTCTACACGCCGACGCCGCTGGATACTCCCGGCCCGTCCTGAGGCGTGGATGAAGCCCGAAGACATGGTTGATGTGCCTCAAGGACAGCAGCGAGATCGTGCCATATCTGCCGGGAGCCTGCGAATCTGACTGCGCCCCGCCGATGGCAGCAGCAGCGCTGCGCCCTCAGCCTGGTGAATCGCTGGCCAGTGCGGGGGTATTTGTGTAATGCGCGGCCATTCATAACAGTACAGCACACCAAGTAAGAGTCATGTTTAGTTGAGTGTGAATTTAGGTCAAGAATTGATGCCGGGGCTGCCTCATTGCTTTGTTCGTGAAACTATGCTAAAGTTTGATAAATAGACAACCTGTTTTGCCCTGCTTGATTAGATATACTCGATAGTAATAATAACCCGATTGCGCAAATCTAAATAGCGGGCACTCGGGGTTGTTTGTTTCTATAGCGAACTCTGGCGAACAACTGAGGCCCGGTGAAGCAGGCAGCATCATCATGAGTTTTTCTGCATCAACGGCGTTTGTCGTCCATCTTCGTGAGACGCTGCGCCGGGGATATCCTTTGCTGGTCATAGCTGTATTTTCGTTGGTGCTGCTGCTGGTGGTTCCTTCGGTAGCATCCCCGCTGACCTATGCCTGGGCCGTATGGACGATTTACGTTGCGCTGTTCGCCGCCTATGCTGTCCAGCAGTTTGTGTTCCCCCCGCCGGACTGGCTGCTCATTGGCCTGACCGTACCCGTTTTTGCCTCCTTCCTGACCTTCGGCCTGCTGCCTGCGCTGGGCGTGCTGTTCATTGGCCTGCTGCTGGGCATCGGTCTGCACGTCCTGGCGGCGGCTGTTCGGCCGCCTCCGGATGCGCGAGCATGGCTGCGGGATATCCTGCTCAGCGGCCTGTACATGCTCGGCCTTCTGACGCCCACGCTGCTGATCGGTGCGGCGGTCTACGGGGTGATGGGTGGGCCGCTGCCGCTGACCGATGTGCCCATGGCGGCGATTCCGCCGCTGTTCGGGCTGTTCACTGCGGCGTTTACCGCCTATAACGTTCTGGCACTGACCGTCTGCTCTGTTCTTCTGAAGCTCACCTGGTCGGAAACGGGCTACTACCTGTTTGCCGTCTTGACGGGTGAGGCCGTGGCCAGCCTGCCAGCCATTGTCATAAGTGTGGCTTTCTACGAGGTCGGCCCCCTGATTTTTGCTTTTTTGCTGTGGGGCGTAATCATGCTGGCGCTGCTGTTCCGCATGATCGGATTTTCTCACACGGTGCTGGGCCGCTACCTCAGCGAACTGGCAACGCTCAACATGGTCGGCGAGCTGCTCTCTGCCCATCCGACGCCGACCGAACTGTTCCGGACGATTTTTGAGCAGGTGAGCGATTTGCTGGACGCGCCGGTGTTTTATGCCGCCCTGTATGACTCGCAGCAGGATACCCTCAGCTTTCCGCTGGTTATGGTGAACGGCCGTCAGATCGACCTGCCTTCCCGCCGCCCGGCCAGCGGTCCCACCGAATACATCCTGCGCCACCATCGGCCGCTTCTGCTGGCGGACCTGGCCGATGCTGCGCAGCGCCTGCGCCTGACAACAGCGGAAGCACCGGAGATTCAATCCTCCGGTCATGCCTATCTGGGTGTGCCGCTGCTGAGCGGTAGTGACGTTCTGGGCGTTATCGCAGTGGAGCACCCCACACGCACCGATGTTTATACCGCCGCAGATCGCAAGCTGCTGGAGATCATCGCCGCGCAGGCGGCCATCGCGCTGCACAACACGCGGCTGTTTGGCGAATCGCGGCGCATGGCCGACAGCCTGATGCAGATCAACCGGGTTTCCAGCGTGATCAATGCCAGCCTGGACTTGCAGACCATTTTGCAGCGTATCTGCGGTGTCACGCTGCAGCTCACCGGGGCGCAGAAAACGGCCCTGTTCCTCAAGTCGGAGACACACCTTCAGTTTCGCTCCGCGTACAGCATTGGCCTGGGGGAGAAAGCGCTGAGCGCCCTGCAAAACTTCCTCTTTGAGCCGGATCATCCCTGGATGAAGACGCTGATCACGGCGCAGGCAATCGTGGTGTCGGATATTGAGGCCGATCCCGACGCCGCCTGGATTCGCGATGTGGCACATG
>JALSTC010000789.1 GCA_026983935.1 Ardenticatenia bacterium | reverse complement strand
GGTGGCGCTGACCATTGCCGGTGACCGTGACGCCGCATACGCCATCCCCGGCTATCCTTACCGCATCAACATGGTGCAGATGTGAGGTGATTCACGTCCGGCGGCGAGCGGTGCGGCGGGATGGGGCAGGGGCGGTCCGCTTACGACCGGTGGAACGGCTGCCGGTGCGTTTTTTGCGGCGGGCGCGTTTGCGGCGGCGTTCCTCGGCGGCACGGGCCTTTTCGTCCTGCTCCCGCCGGTACAGTGCATAGCCGACCCCGACAATCAGCAGCAGGATGTTCAGGGTTAATGTCAGATCAGTCATGAGCCTGTCCTGTCAATCGGCTGTGTTCTCAGAATAGCACATATGTTCCGAAGGGGCAAGCATCTTTTTCGCTGCGGTGTGCGGACCGTTTGACAGCTTGTTTGGGCCAACGTGCTATACTGAATGAGATACCAGCATCAATGACTCCGGAGGTTATGGTATGCCCGGTCGCTTGCATCCTGATACGCGGATGCAGCAGCACATCCTGGAGAACGGCTGCTATAACCGTGAAGAGAACAGACGCATTTACGATAAGTGGTTTGCTCGTGGCCCCCGTCATCAGTTTCAAGCTGTCAATGCGAAATATCAACTCACGGAGAAAGCCATCTGCGATCTTGGTTGTGGCTATGGCGTGAATCTCGTCTATTGCAGGCCCGGTTCATATGGCATCGAAGTTGACAAATATTCGGCAGATTTCGCCCGCAGTATTGGCCTGACGGTCTATGAGCGTGATTTCATGCGCGACAGCGTGGACGATTTACCGGCGGTAGACGCCGTGTGGTGCTCTGCTGTCATCGAGCATGTCGAAAGCGTGCATATCTTCCTGCGAAAGATGGCCTTGATCTTGAAACCGGGCGGTTTGCTGGCAGTCTATGTGCCGACCATTCCCCTCATCCCGGCTCTCAGGTATCTTCCCGTTCTGGGACGCTACACCACTGGTTATCTCCACTCCGATCACATCAATGCCTTTACGCCCGCTACACTGCGCTTCTTCTGCGAACGATCCGGCTTTGAAACTCTGGAACTCTCACCCTTTATGCCAGGGCTGCTGTCTGTGTTCAATCATGTGCCGCTGTTGAACCAACTGGTGAGCGGCTGCGCTTATGTGGGGCGCAAAATCGATGGTTGGGATTACGCCGGTAATGCCACACGTCAGGCAGTGGCACACGGGATCGGCTTCACGTATCGCAGGAAAACCCCCGACGACCCGTAAGTATGATTGTCACTGGAGACTGATTCCCCCCCGGCTGGTATAGCTGACCATGGGAAAACGGGGGCGATCCTCTCGCCTCCGTAAACGATTTCTGATGAAGAATGACAGACTTTCGCTGTAGATTGCTTTCTTTTGCTTTTGATTGACTTCCTCATGCGATCAATACTATACTGGTTATGCTATACTGACGATCAGGGAGCGGCAGTATAGAAATAAGTTTTTGTTAATACCTGGTACTTCATAGCGTAAAGGGGGAAAGGAGGGCGATCAGGGCGATAGATGTTGTGCTGCACGCAGATTGTAAAACCGTTTCTCATACACACCGCACGACAATGCAGTCTTTGCTGGCTTAGTTTCATGGAGATAGAAGATGCTTCGCCATAAGCGTTACATCGTTCTGGCAGCCATCCTGGTTGCATCGTTTGTATTGTCCTCCACTATCGTTGTCGCCCAGGGCGGGCCGGAACCACTGGGCCTGACCGATTTTGAGCTGTGCCCGCCGTTTGATGACGTGACCGTGACTGTAGTCGGCGATGCCGGGCACAACCTGGCTCCCTATGACTTCTGGGCGGATGACTTCGCCGAGATGGGCATCAACATCGAGCTGATCGAAGTGCCCTTTGCCGATGTCTATCAGGTCGAGAAGACCGAGTTCGTCGCGCAGACTGGCGCGTTTGACGTGGTGACGTTCTACCCGGCCTTCATCGGCGATTTTGCCAGCAACGGCTACCTCATGCCGCTGGACGAGTTCATGAGCCGTGAACCGGCCTCCGTCTGGGACCCGCATCAGGAAGACGTGCTGGCTCCCTTCCGTGTGCTGTATAACGAGTTCGGTGGCAGCACCTACGCGCTGACCATTGACGGCGACGTGCTGGTGTTGATGTACCGCACCGACCTGTTCGAGAATCCCGATGAGCAGGCCGCCTTCATGGAGCAGTACGGCCATGAACTGCGCCCGCCGGAGACCTGGGACGAGTGGCTGGAAGTCGGCGAATTCTTCACCCGCTCGGCAGGCGAAACGCTGGCCGGTGAAGTGCTGGATCAGGACTTCTACGGGCTGGCCGAGTTTGGACGCCGCAGCTTTAGCTGGGCCTGGTTCATGAACCGTGCCGCCAGCGCGGGCGTGATGTACTTCGACGAAGAAATGAACCCACTGATCAACTCGCCGGAAGCGGTGGCTGCGCTGCAGAACATGGTGGACAGCCTGCAGTATGCGCCGCCGGATGTGCTCAACTTCGGCTATGACGAACTGCGCGATGCCTTCATCCAGGGCCGCGTGGCCATGGTCGTCCAGTGGACGGACGTGCCCAAGAAGGCCGCCGATCCGGAGCAGTCGGTGATCGTGGGCAACGTGGGCGTGGCCCGTGTGCCGGGCACGCTGGTGGGTGATACGGTTGTGCACCGCTCGATGATGCCGGTCGGGCGTGTGGTCGGCATTGCTGCTGACTCGGATGTGCCGGATGCTGCGTACTGCGTGATCCGGCATATTGCATACAGCCGCAGTCTGGAGGATGTCTCCACCGCGCTGACCGGCCTCGATCCGTACCGCCAGTCGCATCTGGACAATGTTGAGGCTTACGTCCCGCTGATGGGCGAGGAGAACGCCCAGGCCTATCTGGCCGGCCTTGAGGAAGCGCTGCAGGATGGTTTCCCGGAGATTTTCATCCCCGGTGCCGCGCAGTATGAGGATGTGCTGGACCTGCACGTCAACCAGGCGCTGGCCGGGCAGGAGACGCCGCAGGAAGCCCTGGATGCGGTCGCCGCGGAATGGGATGAAATCACCGACCGGCTGGGCCGCGATGCCCAGATCGAAGTCTGGCAGCAGGCGCTGGAAAGCTACCGCGCACTGGGCCTGATCGAGTAAGACTGTTTCCGCTGTTTGTCTCTCCCCGCCGTCGGGCCGCCGCCCACGGCGGGGAGTGCCTGTTTTCTGATAAAGAGGCCGGATCGTGTCAACCCAAAGACTATTCAACCTGCCGGAGCGATTGGGGGGAATCTTCGGCTCAGACAGGCGGCACCGGCTGGCGGCGTTTCTCTTTGTGCTGCCGGCGCTGGTGATGCTGCTGGCGATCACCATTTACCCCCTGATCCGCACGCTGCAACTCGCTTTCGTCTCTCTGGAACTGTCTATCTCGCCGAATGAGCAGTATGTCGGGCTGGACAACTTCGTCCGCGCCTTTACCGATGATCCGCGCTTCTGGAATTCGATGAAGAATACCGCTGTGCTGGTATTCGTGGGGGTGGGCATCCAGCTTGTGTTCGGCTTTGTGCTGGCCTTGATGGCCAATGAGATGGGGCGGCGGCGCACGGTCTGGGTGACGCTGTTCATGATCCCGATCATGATTGCGCCGGTGGTGGCGGGCTTTCAGTTCCGCGTGATTTTCAACGATACCTTTGGCCCCCTGAACTATCTGATCGAATGGGCCAGCGGAGGCCGCATCACGCCCCCGGCCTGGGTGGCCGATCCGGGTACCTCGCTGCTGACGATCATGATCACCGATATCTGGCAGTGGACGCCGTTCATGCTGCTGATCATTCTGGCCGGGCTGGAATCGATCTCGCAGGAGATCGAGGAGGCGGCCCAGGTGGACGGCGCGTCCTACTGGCAGTTGTTGTGGCGGATCAGAGTTCCGCTGCTGCTGCCGGTGCTGATCATCGGCGTGCTGATCCGGATGATGGACACCTTCAAGACGTTTGACCTGGTCTTTTTGCTGACGGGCGGCGGGCCGGGCAGTTCCAGCGAAACGGTGGCATTCTATACCTATCTGAATGGTTTCAGGTTCTTCAGCATGGGCTACACCGCTGTGCTGGCGCTGATTCAGCTTGTTATCATCGTGATCATCTCGCAGGTCTTCCTGAAGCTGCAGCAGCGGCGGGGGGCGATCTGATGACACCACATAACAAAAAAGTACTGCGGCAGATCATCATCGGCATTTTCCTGACCCTGGCGCTGGTGTTCTTCCTCTTCCCGGTGGTGTGGATGTTCCTGACATCGTTCAAGACGCAGGGACAGATCTTCGCCAGCCCACCGGTGCTTGTGCCGCCGAGTTCCCAATGGAATCTGGACAATTACATTGCGGCGCTGTTCGACAGTGGGGCGCTTAACGGTATCCGCGACAGTCTGATCGTCTCCCTGTCCACGGCGGCGATCAGCGTGGGCGTCGGCTCGCTGGCGGCGTACAGTCTGGCACGCTTCCGCACCGGGGGCGAACAATTCGCCTTCTGGATTCTCTCCACGCGCATGTTCCCACCGGTGGCTTCCGCCATTCCGCTGTTCCTGATCTTCCGTGAGCTGGGGCTGCTGGATACCTACTGGGCGCTGATCATCGCCAATTCGATCTTCAATCTGCCCTTTGCCATCTGGCTGATCAAGGGCTTCATTGAGGACCTGCCGGTGGAGCTGGAGGAATCGGCGCTGATTGACGGCGCGAGCGTCTTCGGGGCGTTCTGGCGCATCACGCTGCCGCTGATCGGGCCGGGGCTGGTCACGTCATTTCTGTTCACGTTCGTTTTCGCCTGGAACGAGTTTATGTTTGCGCTGCTGATGACGCGGCGGAGTGTGCGTCCGCTGACGGTGATCATCCAGTCGCTGGCCGGGGGGCATGAAATCCTCTGGGCGCAGATCGCGGCGGCGGGGATGCTGGCGATCATTCCCGGCACGCTGCTGGTGATCTTCCTGCAGCGCTACATTGTGCGCGGCCTGACAATGGGCGCGCTGAAGAATTAACCTGCTCGGTTCTGTTCTGTGTGGAGGAGAAGATGGTCAAACTGATCGCATTTCTCAAGCGCAAGCCCGGCATGACGATGGAGGAATTCAAGCGGCGCTGGGTGGAGGAGCACACCAGGATATCCAGCAAGATTCCCGGTGTGCGCGGCTACCGGATCAACATCGCCACCGAGTACCAGCCGGACGGCGCGGAGCCGCTCTATGACGGCACGGCGGAGATGTGGTGGGACAGCATCGAGGAGATGGAAGCCGCGTTCAACACCGAGATCGGCATCGCGGCGGGCAATGATGCGGATGAATTCGCCGATGTGCGCATCCATCTTTACACGGAAGAATTCATCATTGTGCCGGGGCCGGATCAGAGCGGCGATTAAGTGCGGCATCTGCAGCGATCAGCACGGGGTGGCCACTGACGGACCGCCCCGTGCTGTTTCTGGAATGTGGCCTGAGGCTGCCCCAGAATAAATTCCAGGGCTGAGCAGGAGAAGTCCAGATGAATCTGGACTCGCTCTGCCCGCGTCTACCTCCAGTCCGGATTGAT
>JALSTC010000788.1 GCA_026983935.1 Ardenticatenia bacterium | reverse complement strand
ATAATGGAACGCAGCTCTGGGACACGATTGCCCGCTACCCGTGGCCTGTAGAGCGTCCCGGCGAAGATGTGCCGCCCCCACCGGATGATGTGGTCGATCCTTTTGCGGATGGGGTGGAAGTCATTCCTCCGGGGGACAGGCGGTATATGGATGGTGTATATGGCCGTTTCAGCACCATTCGCTTCAATGCCATGCGTACGCCGCAGGGGCCGGTCAAGTACGCGGAAACGCATCCCACCCGCAGCACGCTCTGGGCACAGTGGATGCCGGGCATCAGCCGCAGCGGGCGCTATGAGATCGCCGTCTTTGTGCCGGGCACGCATGCCACAACCCGGCGGGCGCGTTACCACATTCGCGGGATCGTCGGGCAGGACAGCACTGTTGTGGTGGAACTGGATCAGAGCCGATACTTCGATCGTTTTGTGCCCCTGGGCATCTTTGAGCTGGATGGCGAACGCCCGGATACCGGCGCGGTGAATCTGACCAATCTCACCGGCGAGGCCGGGTTGGAAATTGCTTTTTCCCCGATTCGATGGCGGCTGATGGAAGATGCGCCGCCGGCTGTTGAGGTGGCAGACGGTTATGATGCTCCGGTTGGTACGCCTGAAGAACGGGCATCCGCTAAGATCTGGCCCGGCAACTGGCTTGATGCCAATCCGTTTGGCAGACGTTACCCGGACAGCACCAATTCGACCGCTTTTCATACCGGTGCGGACCTCAACCTCAACATTCCTCGCTGGGATGCCGATCGTGGCGCACCGGTCTATGCGATCGCCAGCGGTGTAGTGACCTTTGCCGGGCGGCTTCCGGTCTGGGGGCAGCTTATCGTCATCCGCCATGACCCCGTCGAGCCTGACGGCAATCCCGTTTGGGCGCGATATGCGCATGTGGGGGAAATCCAGGTGCAGGCGGGCGAGCGAGTTCGGCGAGGACAGCAGCTTGCTGTGATTGACAAACCCGAGCCACCCGGCGCGCCCTATCACCTGCACTTTGATATTTGTATCAGCGGCGTGCTTGAAGAGAATCCGGGGCACTGGCCCCGGCTGGATCATCGTGCGCTGGTGGAGAACTACACCGATCCGCGCGCGTTCTTGCTGGCGCATCGTCCGCCTGAGTATTTGCGCGGGCGGTGAAGCCGCGATTAATGTTTTTGAGGCCTGGCTGCACAAGCACAAACTGGAGGGACGTGGCGTATGGCAACCCCTTACGATGGCAAGATCGGAATCTGGCACTGGAAAGGTGATTCGGTGCCAGAAGACTCGATTCAGGCTGTGGTCAATACACTCCGGACACGAGCACCCCATGTCAAGCAGGTCTGGGTCAAGACCAGCGATGGCACCCGCTGGCAGGGTACATACGATACTGACCGCGCACTGGCGATTGATGGCCCGGACAGCGTCAAACGATGGTCGGAGGTGCTGGAAGCCAATGGGCTGGAATTCCATGCGTGGTGTGTCCCCAAAGGCCGGGACATCAATGCCGAAGCCGATCTGATCATTCAGGCCTGCCAACAGCCCGGTGTGCGATCCATGATCCTGGATGTGGAGCCGTATACCGGTTTCTGGGAAGGCGGACGCGAGGGAATCCGTCCTCTGATGGCACGTATTCGGAAGTCGCTGCCGGGATCGTTCCATATCGGAATTGCCGTGGATCCGCGCCCGCATCATTATGAGAAAATCTTCCCCGATGAGTGGTTCCCGTTTGTGGATAGCGTGCATCTGATGGCTTACTGGGCATCATTCCAGCGCCCACCGGATGAAGTTGTTGATGAGGCTTTCAATACCTGGCGGCATTATGGGCGGCCCCTGTTTGCCGTACTGCAGGGCAATGCCGATCCGTCCGATATGGAGGAAGCCCGCCGACGGGCCATTGAGGTGCATGGCTCGGCAGGAGTGAGCTGGTGGCGGCTGGGTGTGATCAACGCCAGCCAATGGCCTGCCATCAATGTGCCGATATCGGCACACGTCCCGGGCACGGATGAGGGGCGTTATGGCCGTACAGTGCTTGTCACGCCGGACGACCCGCGCTTTGATTTTGGGACGCATATCGGCCAGTTGCCGGAGCAGGTCTTCCACTCCCGTCAGAACAGTCGGGGATGGACAAGCTACTATAAATCCACCCAGCAGCGGCGCAGCCAGGTCTGGGCACGATGGGCGCCGGTTTTGCCGGAGAGCGGCTGGTATGAGGTTTCGGCCTATGTGCCTGCCGAACATTCCACGACGCTGAATGCTCGCTACAAGATTCACGGCGTGCGCGGGCGCAGTGGAGAGCTGCTGGCGGCCATACCGCAGGGGCGTGTCCTCAATTTATGGGTGCCGCTGGGTGTGTTCTACTTTGATGCAAGCAACCCGGTTGCGGGTGTCGTATTCCTCAATGACCTGACGGGCGAAAATGACAGGGAGATCGTCTTCGACGCCCTGCGCTGGCGGCAGGTGCTGGGTGTGACGCCGGAATCACAGTTCCTGGCCGATGGCTTTGACGCGCCGATCGGAATCGCTTCTGAGCGACAGAGTGATCAGGTCTGGCCGTCGCACTGGATTGATGCGACCGGCTTTGCCGTGCGCTATCGTGTCGGGACGCCCTACGAAGCCTACCACACCGGGGCCGACCTCAACCTGAACGAACCGTATCCTGACGCCGATGCGCACAGCCCGGTTTATGCGGCTGCGCATGGCGTGGTGACTTTTGCCGATCGTCTGCCCGGCTGGGGAAATGTGATCGTGATTCGCCACGATCCGCTGATTACCAACGGCCAGGTGGTCTATGGGCGCTATGCCCATGTTGAGAATGTCCGGGTGCAGGTCGGGCAGCGCGTGGTGCGTGGAGAGCAGATCGCCAGTGTGGGGAACGCTGAGGGTATTTACTCATACCATCTGCATTTTGACATCAGCACGACGGATATTCTCCAGACGCAGCCCTGGCACTGGCCTCGCCTGGACCTTGACGCACTGCTGGCCAACTATACGGACCCGCGCCAGTTTATCATCAATCACAGGCCGCCGGAGCCGTAAACTGGCATTTTGTGTCACACGACAGATATATGAAAAGGCACTCCCCTGTGGATATACGGGGAGTGTCTTTTGCGTTGATAAGGCTTTAACACGGCAGGCCCTTAGAACAGCCCCCAGCGGGCGATCGCGTCATCTTCCATCATGGTCGGATCCCACATTTCCATGCCCATCTCAATGGTCGTCGGGACGCCAAGCGCCTGCTGTGCGGTGGCGCGCACCTGCTCCAGGAGCTGTGGTGCATAGGGGCAGAAAGGTGTGGTAAGGATCATCACAATGTGTGCTTTGTCGTCTTCGATATCCAACCTGCGGATCAGACCCAGCTCGATCACATTCATGCCGATCTCGGGGTCTACAACGGCGCGCAGGGCTTCCCGAACCTGTTCTTCTTTACTCTGTGTGGTGGGTTCTTCGCTCATGTGTCGCTCCCTGAAACGGTTTCGCCGACGGCAGATGTTTCTTCTAATTGGATGTTGAAAGTACACGATTTGTTACCGTCCAGCAAGCAGGTAATTCGTGTGGTCGGTAGTTGCAGTACTTCCCCCATGATTTTTTCGTCAATGCTGCAGAGTTCCGGGTGTGTCTGGCTGACGTAATAGTATGGACAGGTCATCTCAATCTCGGCATGGCCATCTGGCGCATGGTAGATGTGTACGGGGATGCCGTTTTCCTGGAAATATGCAGCGAGGCTGTCCAGACGCTCTGCCGGGGACTGCTGTCCGCTGCCAGCCGGCAGGGTTAGCAACTGACGGATAATCGCTTCCAGCAGCGCCTGCACGTCCTCTTCCGGTTTGATGTGTTTGAGGGTATTGAGCAGATGTGTGGTCAGGATATGATACCGGCTGGGAAACAGACGATAACCTGCATCTGTTAGAGAATAGCTGTGTTCTGGGCGTCCAACGCCGCGCCGCACAGTCTGCCGCTCAACCAGGCCATCTGCCATGAGACGGTACAGGTGATGCCGAATGCTGACTGGCGAGAGATTCAGGCTCTTTGCCAATTCTCCCACCGTTGCATGACTATGTCGTTTGATATAGTCCAGTATTGCCTGGCGAGTTGTCTGCATGGTTGATTGTTCTACTCCAAAATACGTTCTTAAGAATAACGCAGAGTGCCTTTAAAGTCAATAAAGTAGAATTTTATCTATTTTATTGACATGCCCAGATCGGCATGGTAAAATCCGGCTAACTTTTGCCGATAATTTCTGAGAAATCTGTTCATGCCACTTGAGTGGCAGGCCGCGGCGGATTACCTGCAGTGGACAATTCAGAACTCAGGATGAGTAGCTAAGAACTGAAATCAGAGGAGGACGGCATCCGTATGGGCGCTGCACTGGAAATTCGTAATCTTCACGCAAGTGTTGAAGGCTCCCCTATTCTTAAAGGTGTGAATCTGACGGTCAGGCAGGGTGAAGTTCACGCACTGATGGGCCCTAACGGCTCTGGAAAGAGCACCCTTGCCAATGTCCTGATGGGCAACCCGGCTTATGAAGTGACCGCCGGGCAGATCATTTTCGACGGTGAAGATATCCTGGAGCTTGAACCGGATGAGCGAAGCCGCAAGGGATTGTTTCTGGCCTTCCAGTATCCGGTTGCCATTCCCGGCGTGACCCTGGCAAACTTCTTGCGTGCGGCGATTAATGCTCGTCGTCGGGAAGAAAATCCTGAAGACAAGGGCATCTCCATTCCGGAATTTCGCCGCCTGCTGATGGAGAAGATGAAATACCTGGAAATGAACCCGGATTTTGCCGGGCGTTACCTGAACGATGGCTTCAGCGGTGGCGAGAAAAAACGGGCGGAAATTCTGCAGATGGCCGTGCTGCAGCCCAAGATCGCCGTGCTGGATGAAACCGATTCGGGGCTGGATATTGACGCGCTGCGCATCGTGGCCAGCGGCGTGAACCGCCTCGCCGGGCCTGATCTGGGTGTACTGGTCATCACCCATTACAAGCGCATTCTGGACTACATCAAGCCGCAGCATATCCACATTATGATGGATGGTCGTATTGTCGAAAGCGGCGGGCCTGAGCTGGCCGACCAGCTTGAGGACAGCGGCTACAAGCCTTTCTTTGAGAAGTACGGCCTCGTTGTTACGGAGGAATAACATGGTTACGGATCGCCTTTCGCAGGAAGAGCGTGATCTGAAGCATCTCAATGCCGAATACACGGAGAAATACGGCTTTAGCGATCCAGAGCATTACGCCTTCAAGAGTCCCAAGGGGCTGAGCCGTGAGGTCGTGATCGAGATTTCCCGGATGAAAGGCGAGCCGGACTGGATGCTTGACCTCCGGCTGAAAGCGCTGGAGATTTATGAAAGCAAGCCGGTGCCAACCTGGGGGCCTGATCTCTCCGGTATTGACTACGACGATATTCACTATTACATCCGTCCCACCGAGCAAGAAGAGCGCACCTGGGACGACGTGCCGGAGGAAATCAAGAAGACCTTTGATCGGCTGGGCGTCCCGGAGGCAGAGCGTAAGTTCCTGGCCGGGCTTGGGGCGCAGTACGAATCCGAGATGGTCTATCACAGCATTCGGGAAGAACTGGCACGGCAGGGCGTGATCTTCCTTTCAATTGACGACGGCCTGCGTGAGCATCCTGACCTGTTTCGGCAGTACTTTGGCAAAGTGGTTCCTGCTTCAGATAACAAGTACGCGGCTCTGAACGGCGCGGTGTGGTCTGGCGGATCATTTGTGTACGTCCCCCCGGGGGTGCATGTAGAGATGCCGCTGCAGGCTTATTTCCGCATTAATGCGGAGAGCATGGGCCAGTTTGAACGCACCATGATCATCGTGGATGAGGGCGCGTTCGTTCATTATGTGGAGGGCTGTACTGCGCCGACTTACAGCCGTGACAGCCTGCATACCGGCGTGATTGAGATCATTGTCAAGCGCGGCGCACGCTGCCGCTATACGACCATCCAGAACTGGTCGAACAATGTCTATAACCTGGTGACTCAGCGGGCGCTGGTTTATGGTGACGCCACAATGGAGTGGGTGGATGCCAATCTGGGCAGCAAGATCACGATGAAGTATCCCTCGACCTATCTGCTGGAGCCGGGGGCGCACGGCGAGATTCTCTCGATTGCGTTTGCCGGTCGGGGCCAGCACCAGGATGCGGGGGGCAAGGTGATACACCGCGCTCCGAATACCAGCAGCCAGATCATCAGCAAGAGCATCAGCAAGGACGGCGGGCGCAGCAGCTACCGTGGTTTGCTCAAGATTTATGCAGGGGCGGAACACTCGCGCAGTAATGTGGTTTGTGACGCGCTCCTGCTGGATGAGAAAAGCCGCTCGGATACATACCCGTACATCGAAATTGATGAGCAGAACGTAACCGTCGGTCATGAAGCTTCTGTCAGCAAGGTCGGCGAGGATCAGCTTTTCTATCTGATGAGCCGGGGGCTTTCTGAAGAAGAAGCCAACGCGATGGTGGTCGCGGGATTCATCGAGCCGTTCGTGAAGGAACTGCCGATGGAGTATGCCGTAGAGATGAACCGCCTGATCCGGCTGCAAATGGAAGGTTCTATTGGCTGATCGGGCAGCACCCGTACTTTTTGCGAGTGCTCAATGAGCCGCAGTTGACCGGTACCACGATGAGGAGTTGGATTCTGTGACTGTTGTAAGAGGTCATATTCGCACGCCCGCCGCGCCTGATCTGACGCAGGGGGACGTTGAAGCGCTGATCGCGCATAACAATGAGCCGCAGTGGCTCCGAGACCGCCGTCTGGCGGCATGGGAACAGTATGAATCGCTGCCCATGCCATCAACTTCAGATGAGGCCTGGCGGCGCACCAATTATCGCAGCATCAAATGGCAGGAAGCCGGGCGTCTGCTGATGCCGGGTAAGACA
>JALSTC010000787.1 GCA_026983935.1 Ardenticatenia bacterium | reverse complement strand
CAGTTCCGGGGGAAAGCCCAGCGCACCGGCCAGACATGGCGCGGGGTCTACATCCACCGCCAGCACCTCCCGCCCGGCATCGGCATACGTCTGTGCCAGCAAAGCTGCCAGCGTGGTCTTGCCGACACCACCCTTACCGCTGATTGCCAGTTTCATTGTCGTCGTCCCTGTCGGGTGGTGGGACACCGGCTGTCATCATGATCAGGAGATGCCCGGCAGCACGGTGTCCCGGATAACCATGTTTTCAAGCAGCAACCTTCTGCGGCTTCTGCTCCTGCTCCGGCGGGACAAAGTCCGGCGGCAGCAGCCCCGCCTCGGTGACGATGCGCGGCACGATCTCCTCCCAGCCAACGGCCATCAGGTGGATACCGTTCACGCCCTCTTTGTCCTTGATCGCCTCGATCAGTTCCAGGGCAATAGTCACGCCTTCTTCCTGCACACCGTCGCCCGCCGCTTCCAGCCGCTTGAGCAGATGCTCCGGGATGAAGACGCCGGGCACGTCGTTGTGCATATAGAGCGCCATCTTCAGGCTCTTGAGCGGCGTAATGCCGATCAGGATATACACTTTATCCAGGATGTTCCGCCTGGCAAGCTCATTCAACCAGACCTCCAGGCCATCCGGGTCATAGACCAGGTTGGTCTGGAAGAACTGCGCCCCGGCGTTGACCTTTTTGTGCTCCCGCAGCGCCTGAAAGCGTGGCTCCGAGGCAAAGGGCGCGGCAGCGGCCCCCAGGAACAGCCTGGGCGGGTACTTGATCTTGCGCCCGTCGAGGTAGTGGCCCTCGTCGCGCATCCGCCGCAGAATCCACAGCATCTGCACCGAGTCGATATCAATGATATCGGAGCGGCCCAGCGGCGGCGGCCCCATGCGGGCATGATCGCCGGAGAGACACAGCACATTGCGAATCCCCAATGCGCTGGCCCCGATCACCTCCGACTGCAGACCGATGCGTGTCCGGTCGCGTGCGGCGATCTGCAGCACAGGCTCCGCGCCGTTCTGGATGGCCAGCGTACTGCATGCCAGGCTGGACATGCGCGGCGTGGCCGAGGGGTTGTCCGTGAAGTTGATCGCCGCCACGTAAGGCTTGACCATCTCCACGTTGCGGCACAGCTTGCCGGTGGCGGTGCTCATCGGCGGGGCCACTTCCGCCGTCACCACAAACTGCCCGGCACGCAGGCGGCGTTCCAGTTCGGATATCGGCTCTTCATAGGCCGGAGGATGGTACTCTGCATCCCCCTGCCACCAGTCCGGCTGCCGGATCGGGCGGAAGACGGCATCCCACACTTCCGCACGCTTATGCGGATCGCGGGAAAGCAGGCCGCCGAAGAATTTGCGCGTGCCTACCTGACGTATCTGCGCCACAACATCGCCCCACGTTTCCGTACCGACTTTATCCCAGTCCAGCGGCGGCAGCACTTCCAGCAGTTTATCTTCACGCCCCATGGCAAAGGCGCGCTCATAGATTTTGTACCAGATGCAGGGCCGCGTTTCATCTACATAGCAATGCTCCCGCGTGGAGCCGCCGCAGGGGCCGTTGCGTGCACCCTTCGGGCACTCCATCGGACAGATGAAAGCCGTCTCCTGCAGCAAGCAGTTTCCACACATCCGGCAGCCAAACAATGGCCCTTTGACAAGGCGCTCGACAGCCTCCAGCATCCGGCTGCCAAACGGCTCCCGTTTGAAGGGGTAATAGGGTGGTTGCCAGCGACGTCCGGGGGTGAAACCTGGCATGGGTCTTCCTCCCTTCGCGACGCTCGAAGTACTCTAAGCTATCGCTTCCTGTTGCAGATACGAATCTGCATAAATGACCTTGTTAAGCAAAATCTGAACGGTCTTCCAGACGGCCACCTGCTCCGGATCATCCAGGTCCACATCCTCGACTGACGGCTCCTCCATCGCTGCGATGCGATCATGCAGCTTGAGGTACAGGCGGCCCAGCGGCGTGCTGTCGTCGCGCTCCTCGATGATACGCACGGTCTCTTTTAGTTTCTCATCTGTGGGATCGGCGATCATCATGCGCAGCCCCGCGCCCATCAGCATCGCGCAGTAAGTGCGGTTGATCAGCGGGCGATTTTCGCGGGGGACGGCGTTCGAGACATTGGACAGGCCGACCGAAATGGCAGGCGGCGGATCCCAGGCATATTGCAGCGTGCGCACCGCTTCGATCAGCTCCGGGCAGTATTCCTGGCAGCCAGAAACGGTCAGCACCAGCGGATCAATGATCAGGTCTTCAATCGGGAAGTCAATTTCCAGCATACGCGGGATCAGTTTTTCGACGGCGATGTTCACGCGCTCATCCGCGCTGACCGGGATCCCGCTCTTGCCCATTGTCAGCGCGATCAGGCGGGCGTTGTAGCGCTTGGCCAGCAGCGGCACTTTCTCCAGCCGCTCCGGTTCGGCGGAAGTGGAGTTGATGATCGGCTGCGCTTTGGTCACCTTCTTCAGCCCGGCCTCAATGCCCAGGATATTGGTGCTGTCAAAGCTGAGCGGTACATCAACCACCGCCTCGACGGTCTCGACCATCCAGGGGAAAACTTCCTCCCAGTCCTTTTTACGCGGCCCCAGATTCAGGTCAAGCGCCTGTGCCCCGGCCTCGACCTGCTGGACGGCCAGCTCCTGGAAGAAGCGGGCATCTCGTGCTTTGAGGGCATCTTTGACCCGCTGGGAAATAATGTGGATTTTCTCGCCGATGATATACATTGCCCTGTTCCTTTTCATGATACTATTGCTGCCTGCACCGTCGGGAAGCGCGAGAGATCGGTGTGGGGCAGGAACAGCGCGGAGGTGAAAGCTTCGAAGAACGTATTGTCTGCGGAAAGTTCAAGATACGTCATCCGGGCGGCGATGTCCTTGATCCGCGCCCGTGCTTCTCGATCGAGCAGCGCCAGGTAAGCGCCGCGCACTGAGGTATTGCCCAGAAATTGAAACCGATCCCAGGGCATATCCGGCAGCAGGCCGATCTCGACGGCTTTTTCCACATTGATGTATTTGCCGAATGAGCCGCCGATCAGCACCTGCTCAACACTTTCCAGGGAAACGCCGACGCTTTCCGCCAGCACGGTAAACCCGGCGTAGATTGCGGCCTTGGCCCGCAGCAGATTGTCAATATCCACATGCGTGATGGCGATATCATGCCCGGTGCCGCTCTCCCCCGCCCAGACGATCACATATTCCGGGCCGCGCTCGCCGACGCGGGTGCGCGGCGTAGGCAGCGCGGCATTGATATGACCGCCCTTGTCCACCACGCCGGTCAGGAACATCTCGGCCAGCAGGGAGATCAGCCCGCTACCGCACAGGCCGCGCGGCTTGCCGCCACCGATGACGCGGTAAGTCGGCTCGAACGTTTCACCGTTGATCCAGACCTCCTCGATCGCGCCTTTGGTGGCGCGCATCCCGGCTTCCACGCCGCCACCTTCAAAGGCAGGCCCGGCAGAGCAGGCGCACGTCACCAGCCATTCCCTGTTGCCCAGCACCGTCTCGCCATTGGTGCCCACGTCCATGAACAGTGTGACTTGCTCGGCATCATCCAGGCCGGATGACAGCACGCCCGCTGTGATGTCCGCCCCGACGTAGCTGGCGACGCCCGGCAGGCAGTCCACCGTGCCCTCCGGATGGATCGCCAGCCCGACCTCGCGGGCGGGCAGCGTCGGGGGGTGATTGATGGCAGTCACGAACGGCGTCAGGCGGATGCTTTCCGCCGGGATGCCGAGCAGCAGATGCATCATGGTGCTGTTCCCAGACACGGTCGCTTTGACCACGTCCTGTGGATCGGCCTGTGCGCGCTTGCAGGCCGTTTCCAGCAGGGCATTGATCGTCTCCAGCACCAGATTGCGCAGTTCCTCCCTGCCGTTGTTCTTGCTGGCGTAGATGATGCGCGAGATCACGTCCTCACCGCGGGCGATCTGGCCGTTGTACTCGGCGACCTGTGCCCGCACTTCGCCGGTGAGCAGATCAACCAGCCACAGCGTGACCGTCGTTGTGCCGATGTCCACGGCCACGCCCCACAGCGGCGCGTCATCGGGCAGATGGCCCGGTCGGAGGTCAATCAGGCGGGCGGGGCATTCCAGGCAGTCCCAGGCCTCTGCATCAAGGATGGCCGTCACCTGCCAGTCACCGGCACGCAGCACCGGCCCCATCTTACGGAGCAGGGCCAGGGAAGCGTGCGTTTCGGTGATTCCGGCCTGCTGGCGGAGCGCCGTTTGCAGACGGCTCCAGTCGTCGGTCTGGTCGCTCATGCTGGGCGGGGGCAGAGTCAGTTTGATGCGTCGGATGGTCTGCGCCTGTGCCGGATCGTAGCCTGCCGGTACGGTGACCTCGGCGGCAGTGCGATCGGTGGTCAGCCGCCGCTCGATCTTCTCCTGCGGCGGCACGCTGATCATGACATCGCCCTCAACCACAGTCTGGCAGGCCAGCGCATAACCGGCAGCGATATCCTCCGGAGAGAGCCGCAGGGTGCTCCGGCGGCGCACTGTGCCTTCAGTGATCAGGACGGCGCATCGCCCACAGCGCCCCTGCCCGCCGCAGGGCTGCTGGATATCCACCCCGGCAAGGCGGGCGGCTTCGACGATCAGCGTGCCCGTCGGGACGTGCACAGGTTCCGGGGCAATATCAAACGTGACGGTGTGCTCGGCCATTGACTCCTCTTATTCAAGCTTCTGGCAGGCCGCCAAACGCGCCCAGCCCCAGCAGCCAGCGAAAACATTTATGACCTACCGGCTCATCGTCCACCAGAGTCTTGAGGGTTGCCATGATATGCTCCACTGTATGCACACTGCTGTTCTCTGGGTTACAGCGCCTGCTTCATAAAGGCAGGCAGGTCCACCGCTTCACGCGGCCCGACGCGAATCTCCCAGTCTGGAAGCTCTTCTTCCAGCTCACCGGACAGCACGGCCACATGCCCCGGCAGCACAATGCGCTTATGGCTGACCTTATCCGCCACATTGAACTGCTTGACAGACTTCGCGATCCGTTCGGCATCGAACTTGCCCGCTGCCCAGGCGGTGAGCACGCTCATGCCTTCCGCATCTGCCACCAGCAGCCAGGCTGGCAGCCCGGAGCCTTCCACTTCATTGGCCACACTGAAGTACGTGATGCTGAAGTTGGTGGTGACCAGCACCGGATCATCCGGAGACGGATCGTTGATTTCATACAGACCCGGCTGCACCTGGATCGGCTTCTGCGGATCGGTGTAGATGTTCTCCCGCAGCACCAGCAGCGGATAGGCCGTCTCCGGCGCAAAGTGATCGAGCACGATGAAACCGGCGTACTTGGCGATGGACTGCGCGGCCATGATCACTTCCATGGCCCTGTCTTCTAAATCACCAGGGAAGGCGATGATCGGGTAGCCCAGCGGGCGGAAGTTTTTCTTCAGCGCCAGACGGCGAATCTGGGTATTGCGAATCAGGGCCTCGCCCAGCCGCCGCGCCGCCGGATCAAGCACCAGATCGAGCACGCCCGCCTCTTTGAGCCTGGTCGTCAGGTCGGCCAGTTCATCGAGCGTGTTGGCGGTGACGGCCAGGGGCGCATCGTGCTCTTTGGCGAGCTTTGCCATTTCCTCCCAGTTCTGGGAATCGGCGCAGTAGATCAGCGGCTTTTCGCCATCAACAGCCCGCAGGCCGGCAGCCATAATCGCCGGATCACGGCTCATCAAGATCAGGGGGCGCTGGGTGGAAGCCCGCACCGTGCTGATCGCCGCAGAGAAAGCCGAAGGATCACCGGAAACAGCTTCCACAGCAAAGCCGTCCAGCGACAGTTCCATGCCAACATAGGTCACTGTGTAGGCATCCGCTACCAGCACCTTGCTGGCGACGTCGTCGGCTTTCTCGTCGTCGCGCACACGGACGAACAACCCCGGCTTGTTGTAGAAGGTCTTCTCATGCCGGAACAGCACAACCTCATTGCCAGCTTTGACTTCATGCCCATCCGCCCGCAGCGTGACCAGACGCACAGGCGGCTCGGAGGCTTCGGCAAGCTGTGCTCTGGCCTCCTCGCTGACATGCGGGCAGGCGGACAGTTCCACCTGTTTGGCGGCCAGCTTCATAGCGAATGCCAGGCAGGTGGGAAAGCCGCAGTCCTTGCAGTTCGTCTGCGGCAGCAGCTTGTAAATTTGAATTCCGGAAAGTGCCATTTCCTGTTCTCCTTGCCCGTTATGCCATTTCCGGCACAGTCATCAGGTCATCAATCGTGGCGTGGATGCGCCGGACGGTCTCCGGATGGCGCAGCACGACGATATCTGCCCCGGCCTCGATCAATGTCACAGCAGTCAGCGTCTCCCAGGTGATGGCCCGCTCCTGCCAGTCACCCCAGCTCTCCGGCACACCTTCGCCAACTTTGGCTTCTTTGGCTTTCCATGCCTCAAAGCCGGGCGTGACGATCATCGGGAGCTGGGTCATGGCGTCGCCCTGCAGCGCCGCCAGCCGGAGCCGCTCCATCACCGAAAAGCCGTATTCGATGCCATAGCCCAACGCTCCGGTGGTCGGGTCCATCAGGATGCGATCCAGCGGCAGGCCCATATCGCTGATCAAGATGTTGAGCTGCTTGGCCAGGTTGACATCCATTGGCGTGCGGGCGCTGACCAGGTGATCATTCGCCAGCGCGGCGGCCACGATGGTGCGGTAGTTCTTGTCCTCGCAGATGCCCAGCACAATCCGCTCACCTTTGGTGGCCTCAGCAACAGGAACCAGCAGTTCGTTGTCGGCGTCAGCCTGCCCCGGCCCAAAGACCAACAGCGGCAGTCCGCTGGCTTCCAGCACCGCTTTCGTGGCGGCAACGGCGGCGTCTGTCGTGGTGGGATTGCCTTCGGCATCTGTCAGGCTGAGCGCCAGCACCAGCAGATCGGCCCCGGCAGCCTCGGCAGCTTTCGCCCAGGCC
>JALSTC010000786.1 GCA_026983935.1 Ardenticatenia bacterium | reverse complement strand
ACATCCACCCGGCGGATCGCGCCGCCGCTCACGTCAATAATGGAAACATCTGTCTCGGCCCAGACCACATCATCCGCCACACCGTCAAGGGTCGGCGGGGTTGTGGTGCGATAGGCGTATACCTCGTTGTAATGCACTTCACGCTCGATTGCGGCGGGGGCTGATGGCTCTTCGGTTGGTGGCGCTTCTGCGCTGTCCGTGTTTTCAACGGCATTTGGTGCGGCTTCACCATCCTCCATAATGAAGCCGATGGCGAAATCGGCAACGGAGTGATCGGTTTCTGTGGCGTCCATCACGGCCAGACCGAAGAAATAAGGCGTGCCGGGCGTGAAAGTCACATCCACCGGCGCGCCGTCTGTGCCGAGGGCATTCTCGCCGGTATCGCGTGCGCGTTTAATTTCCAGTGTCCACATGCCGTCAGCCCAGATTCCCTGAGCGGTCACGTCGGCACGTGATCCGTTTTCCCAATCGCCGGGATCGGCGTAGTACCATTCTTCTCCGTCGCTGAAGCCGTAGTAGGCATCATCCAGCACGCCCAGCGGATTGGTGGTGAGCGCCTGCCAGTGCCAGAGGTCGGCCCGCTCACTTTCGTTTTCGAACCACATGCCAATAGGCGTGCCGCCGCTGTGGCAGGCCTGATTACAGCCGACGATCTCAAAACCGGGAATTTCCGTGATCTGCCAGAGTATCGCCAGCCCGTCTTCAGCGCCTTCAACGGTGCTTTCGGTGGCATCTGGCCATTCAATCAGGAAGTACACGCTCTCGGCGTCGTAGACGGCACGCAGCGTGACCTCGACGGTGCCGATAGCGCCGCCGGTTACCTCGGAAATCAGCGGTGTTGCCTGCGCCCAGGCGTCGTCGTCGGTCACGCCATCAATGGTGGGAGGAGCGTCGGTAAATGTTGCAGTGAGGGGGTCGCCAAAAAATTGGGCGGCTGATGGTGCAGGGCGGATCAGGAAAAAGACGGCAACCAGTACGAATGCCAGGCACAGGCCGGGCCAGACAGATTTTCTCATTGGGTCACCTCGTGTAAATGGATGACGGATACACAGATTGCATCAGTTGCGTTCGTCTGTCGGATCGGTGGTGCTTTCCGGAGGCGCTCCGTCTTCGCTGGCTTCTGGAGTCACGCCGCGTAGCTCATCCAGAACAGCCTGCGCCTGAGCACGGAGTGTTTCCTCAGGACGAAATGCCAGGAAAATGACCAGGTCGTTGATGGCTTCTTCCGTCTGGCCGAGGTCTATATAAGCCATGGCGCGGTTGAAGTGCGCGGCGGCCTGTGAGGCATCAAGGTCCAGCACGGATGTGAAATCATCCACCGCTGCCGCCGGGTCGCCCTGGCGCATATAGTACGATCCCCGATTGAAGTACGCGGCGGCCAGTTCGGGATTTAGCTCAATGGCCCGGTTGAAATCATCCAGCGCACGATCAAATGCGCTGATGTGCATGTAGGCCTGCCCCCGGTTAGTGAGCGTGATCGGATCATCGGGATTCAGCGCCAGAGCCTGCGTGAAGGCGTCAATGGCGGTTACCGGGCGACCGGTGCTCAGGCGCATACTGCCCAGCGCCACCCAGGCGACGGCCATTTCAGGATCGGCCTCAACCGCTGATTCCATGTAATCAATAGCGGTATCCATGTCGTTCCCCTGAGCATAGACGAGGCCGAGGTAATAATTGGGCATTGCGGAGTCGGTGGCGTTGTCTGCTGCTGCCAGCGCGACTTCGAAGGCCTCAATTGCGCCGGACACATCGCCAGCCTGGGCACGTGTCAGTCCCAGGGCGATAAAGTCGTTGACCGGGCCGGAGGCTGCGGATGCTCCGCGATGGATATCATCATCCGGCATGGCGACGGCGGCGTCGGTTTGAGGCGCGCCACTTGTCACAGACTGCTGTGTGAAGAATAGAACGCCTGCGATACTTAGCAGGACGATTCCGGCCAGGACCATTCCCAGAAAATATTTACGGTTCATTGTCAGGGGCCTTTGCCGTTTGTGATTGTTCTCAGGAATAAAGAGAGTGCACTCCCCGGTTATCTCAACCGGGGAGTACCTCCGGGAGATGCCCCCTGTTAGAGCATCTCCTCTGGATCAGGCATTACTCGCCTTCAGGGCTGCTGACGGCATCCTGGATGAGCTGATTCATGGTGTTGATGTGCTCATCGTCGGACATCACCTGGCCGTAGCGGGCGATAACTTCTTCTGTCCAGAAGGTCTCATCCGCCATGTTCTGGTGGCAGCCCATGCAGACGCCGGTCCGCTCCATACGTGTCCGCTGATCTTCGGTCAGCGGGCCGGAGCCGGGCCAGTGCGAGCCGACCGTCATCGTCTGCTCACCCGTCTCCGGGTCAACAATCTGACTCAGGTCCATGGGCAGATCGGGAATAGGCGCGATCTGTACGGTGTAGTTCTCCGGCATTACCGAGCCGTCGGGATTTTCCAGGTCAACGATGAAGCCCTGGTCATACCCCTGCATGAAACGCCCACCTTCGATGCCGTAGCCCAGGGCCTTGGGATCGCTGTGGCAGCTCTCGCAGGTGCGTGCCTGGCGTCCGCTGGTGTGCGGCTGCGCCGGGGCCATATCCATCCCGCGCTGGCCTTCCTCACCGCCGCCCTCAGTTCCGGGCGCTGTGCGGCCAATGGTGTTATGCGTCAGAGTCTCGCCATCAGGGCCGATAACGGTGAAGATTACCTGGCAGCCGGGGATGAGCGGTGTGACGCGCCCTTCACCGTTGATGCCCAGGATAGGCTCTTCCCAACGGAGGTAGGAGCGAGTCTCACTGACCCGACCCGCGGTTACCGGGACATCCACGTTTGGATCGGCTTCGGCGGTCAGGCCGTTTTCGGACTGTGTGTTGCCCACAGCGACCCAGTCAGTATTCACCCGTGCGTTGCCATCTGCGTCCACGTCAAAGCGCACGAGGACATGGCAGCCGTAGCACTGCGGTGCCCAGTCTGCATGGCAGGCGTAGCATTCCATCTCGTCCAGGTGGGCGGATACGGATTGCATCGCCACCTCGCCGTCCACGGTCCGCCATGAACCTTCCTCTGCGATGGTGCGCAGCAGCGGCGCGTAGAAGTCCAGGCCGTTTGCCGAATGAACCACTACCTGATCGCCGCGCCGCACGACATTACCGAAGGCGTTGCCGCGTGCCGTGACCAGATAGCCGTCCTCGCGATCATAAACGGTGCCGTCCTGCTGATAGGGCATCAGGAACATCATGGTGCCGCGCGGTTCTTCAGCAAGTTCCTGCCCGAATTCGTCACCATACCCCAGCGGCAGTTCCCAGGGGTAAGCATCGGGCGTGCCATGGCAGTCCGCGCATTCGATCTCCACCTGTCCCAGCGTGGAACCTGCGATGTTGCCGTCGCCATGCATCTCGATGCCGGTGTGGCAGTCCTGGCACAGCATCCCGCCTTCCGGATTCTCCGGGCGACTTTGCTGCTGGTGATGCAGGTCATCAGAGATGAAGAGATACCGTTTGGTATGCAGACGGGGTGTGCCGGAACCGTCTTCGGTCCACGGCGAGTTATAGGGGAATTCCATCAACCCCTGATAACTGACGCCGATGCGCTTGCCACGATTGTGGCATGAGACACAGGTTTCGGTGGGGATACCACCGCGTGCCTCGCGAGTGCCCTGAATCTGGTGGACAAGCAGGTGCCCTGGCTCATCCGTCGGGATGGTCGGATCGTTGCCCTCATAGAACCCGTTATTGCTGTACGGGATATGGCATGACGAGCAGCCCATGCCACGATAGTCGCCGCGCCGCGAACGACCCCGGTTGCCCACGTGACAGCGCTGGCACTCCTGCCGCTGGTAGGTGAAGGCCGCCAGACTCGGGTCGGCGACGATCTCTTCAACGGTCGGGCTTGGCAGCTCGTCAACGTGAGAGGGGAACTGATCGGGGTAAGCTTCTATCAATGCCATGATGTACTGAATGTACTGTGGCGTGCCGAAGGAAGGACGCGGCCCATCAACGTCGTCGAGTGTGTAGTTAGCGTAGCGCACAACCCGATCTTGCTGGACGCCCCAGGCCCACAGGTTGCCCTGAATCTTGCCTGCCTCTGTATTCATTAGCGAAAGGGTCAGGTTATAAACATAATCCTGGTGACACTGGCCACAGGTATTCTCTGCGATCCAGATGCTGCCGGGATCGGGGTAGAAGTAGTCACCACCGTGGGCGATGTCAGGGTCTTCTGTCTCTGTTGGGTCGCCGCCGTGACAGGTTGTACATTCGCCGCGTTCCATGATCTGCTGCATCATGAGCGATTCAGGATCGCGGATGCTTTCGATACCCTCATGACAGGTCGTACAGCCTTCACTGGGTGTATCGGCCTGTCCGGGGCCGTCGGCGGAAGCCACAGCAACTGTGATCAGAAACACCCCCACTAGAGCAACCAACAGCGGAAAAAGTTTGTTGGCTTTCATTGCTATTTTTTCTCCTGATCACAATAAGCGCCAGAGTTGGGGACGCATTGGCGAGGGCGCTTGAGCAGACCATGCGTTATCCCCTGAACGGTTTGCTGATAGTTGTCCCGCGCACCTCCTTTCCTGCCCGTTTGACAGAACGGTTTAGAGCCCCTCTTCGAATAGGGGGCGCTGTATTGTTCATTATGGAACAAAGTGTGTGGTCGGTAATCAACCGGGAGGATGATTTAGTGATCAGCCGTAAGGATGATTTTTGCCAGCAGACAGAGCAGGGAATCCGCGCTCTGTGATGACGAGAGCTGACGGAATGCGGAGCGCTGCCCTGTGAGATCGGGCAGGGGGGTGGTGGTGACCGGTGTATCAGGCGCAGGTGCTGCAGTTGAGGGTGCGATTACTCCACAATCCCATGGCGAACAGCCCATAGCGCAGCCTGGGTGCGGTCGGAAACATGCAGTTTTTCCAGTATATGGCGGATATGTGTTTTGACTGTTGCCAGGCTGATGCTGAGTGTGTCCGCGATAGCAGCGTTGCTCATTCCCGCGGCAATAAGACGGAGTACTTCCAGTTCTCGTTCAGAGAGGTCTTCGCCGGGGAGTTCAGTGGGTTCAGTGGTTGGCGGAGAGTGGTCAATGGCGTTAGCGAGGGCGGTCTGCAGAAGTGTGCGGTCAATGAGTTCGTCGCCCGCTGCCGCAGCGCGTACGGCGCGCACGATCTGTTCCGGGTCAACTTCTTTGGAGAGATAGCCCGCCGCACCGTTGTTGATCGCCCGTGCCAGATAGCCGGGGTTGGCGTAAGTGGTCAACATGATGATACTGGTGGTTGGGGAAATGGCTTTGATGCGTGGCAGGCTTTGCAGTCCATCGCTGCCGCGCATTCGAATGTCCAGCAGCATCACGTCTGGCTGAGTTTCACGCGCCAGCTCAATGGCCTCATCGCCGTTTTCGGCTTCTCCAACGACCTCAATGCCGGGGCGGGTCAACAGCGTGCGGAGGCCTTCACGCACAATACCGTGGTCGTCTACGATGACTACCCGTACTGGTTTTGGTGTGGTCGCAGACATCATGCCACCTCGCTTTCGACTAAAGGCACATGGACGGTGACGGTAGTCCCCCCGCCGGGTGCGCTCTTGATCACACAGACTCCGCCAAGCAAACTGGCGCGTTCCTGCATGGCTGCCAGCCCGACGTGATGACTCCCATTGTTCGCGAGGGCATTGGGATCAAAGCCCTGCCCATCATCATGAATGGTCAGTGTGAGACCATCGGCGCAGGACAGACTCATGCTGACGGTTGTGGCAGCCGCGTGCTTGCGTATGTTGTTCAGGGCTTCCTGCGCGATTCGATAGAGTGTTACACTCAAGGTATTATCCGGCTCGCAGGTTAATTCGGCCAGATTGAGTTGAAGCGTCCATCCGGCTGCCTGTGCAGCCGACCGGGCGACCTCTTCCAGCGCTGCCACAAGTCCCAGATCATCCAGAATAGCGGGGCGCAGCCCCTCGATGATGCGGCGTCCTTCAATGATCGCATCACTCAGCGCGTCACATCCACGCCGCAAGCCTTCCTGTGCCCGGTCAGCTTCAATGGAACAGTGCTCGCGACACATTGTCAGGTGAAAGCGAGCGCCGACCATTTGCTGTATTAAGCCATCGTGCAGGTCATATGCCAGCAGTTTCCGCTCTTCTTCCTGGGCATTGATGAGCTGCTCGATGAGGGCATGTTGTTCTTTTCGCTTTCTTTCCAACTCCTGTGCCATCTGATGGAATGCGCGGGTCAGCGCGCCTATTTCATCACGGCACACGCGCTCGGACAGCGGAGGGGCCGGGCCGCCCCGCCCGAAGTTTTCCACCTTATGTTGCAGTTCGCGAATAGGAGCCACGATCTGGCTGCTGAGGATCAGAGCCAGCACCAGAGCCATCAGGAATGCGCCCAGAAGCACGCTTAATGCTGTCCAGCGAAAATCGGCGATGCTGGAAAACAAGATGCTGGTGGGTGTGGCACGGTAGAGTACCCAGAAATGCCGGGGGTTGTTTGCAACGGGGTAAATTGTGGTGTAGACGAAAGCATGGGAGGCGGTTTCCAGAATACCATTTCTGCCATCCAGGAGCGAGACCGCATCCGGATGCTCGGTTTGCAGGCGTGCACCATGCCCCAGATCATTTGGCGATCCCCATCTCAGGCGTTCGTCGGGATGGCTGAGGAAGTAGCCATCCTGATCCACCAGTGCCCAGGTATGCACACCGTTATTGTAAGAAAGGTCGTTCAGCAGCCAGGAGGCATACAGGTTGATAATGACAATCCCATCGTTGTCAGATAATTTTGTGGCAAAGCGGATTACAGGCTGGTAGGGTATTTCAATCTGACCGTGCTCCCGATTCAGGTCCAGCGGCGAGACGAAAATCCCCCCGGCGGGGAGCGCCATGGCTTCCTGAAAATAGTAGCGATGCCCCTTATTTTGCAGTGCGTCATCCGGGATAATGCGGGCGACACGCCCATC
>JALSTC010000785.1 GCA_026983935.1 Ardenticatenia bacterium | reverse complement strand
CAACTGGGCACCGGTCATTGGCCGGATGGTCGAACTGGTCGCCACCGGCACCTACGGCGGTGAAGCCTACACGCTGACCTTCGAGAACGGCGGCCTGCAAATCGTCTACGGCGGCGTGGAGCTGCCACAGGAAGTCATCGACGCGGCCAATGCCGCCATCGAGGGCATCGTCTCCGGCGAGATCGAAGTCATGCAGGAACTGCCGGAATAGCTTTTTTCCGCTGACTCTGCGGCGGGGATGGCCTGCGGGCCGTCCCCGCTTTTTGCTTCCCCCCCCCCGCGTAAGATGCCCGCACCGTCATGCGTCCAATGCCTGTGAAAACGATGGATGTACTCCCCTGCCTGGTGGAAGATAACGAGGATGTGAAATCATGAGCACACACGGCAAAGCACGGGCACGCAAGGCCGCACGCAGGAAGCAGCAGCAACAGCGCACGCTGATCATCGGCGGTGCGGTGGGCGCGGTGATCCTCATCGCGCTGGCCGCCATTCTGATCGGCGGCGCGGGATCGGCAGCACCGCCCGTCGAAGACAGCCGCCTGACCCTTGACCCTTACCTCGGCGACCCGAACGCGCCCGTGACCATCGTCGAGTACGGCGCATACGGCTGCCCGGCCTGCCGCGCCTGGCATGAGGCCGGGATCATCGAGCAGATTCTGGCTGCCTACTCCGGCCAGGTGCGCTTCACCTTTCGCGACTACCCCGTCATCAGCCCCGCCTATGATCGCATGGCCGCCGAACTGGCGCAGTGTGCGCTCGACCAGGACGAGGAGCTTTACTGGGCCTATCACAACGCCCTCTACACGCGGGCACAGGTCGGCGATTCTCGCGACACGCTGATCGCGCTGGGCGGCGAAGTCGGGCTGGATACCGACGCGCTGCAGGCCTGCGCCGATGCCGGGACGCACCGTGCCACCGTCCAGTATGACGAGGATCGCGCCCGCCGCCTCGGCCTGCGGGGGACGCCCTCCTTCACCATCAACGGCAGTGTGGTCTACAACGCTTCGCCGGAGACACTTCAGGCGGCCATCACGCGGGCGCTGAGTGGGTAGGCAGGGCCGTTAGACCTTCCGGAGCATCAGTCGAATCCGGCCTGAGAAACAGCCACGATATCCCTCTTGCGGGGCACGCCCGCAGGGGGGATAATTGCCCTCATGAGCAAACCGGCCCCCACCTTTTACGTCTTTCACGGCGATGACGCCCTGGCCATCGAGGAAGAGGTCGCCAAAATGCACCGGCGCATGGGAGACCCTGCCGCCGCCGACCTCAACACCATGACCTTCGATGGCACGAAAGCTGCCGCCGCCGATGTCTTTAACGCTGTCGCCGCCCTGCCCTTCATGAGTGACAAGCGGCTGGTGGTCGTCACCGGCTGGCTGACGTGGCTCACCCGCTCCGGGGCGGGCAAAAGCGGCAAAGAGCAGCTCGACCAGATCACGCGGCAGCTCCCTCATCTGCCGGACTGGGCGCGGCTGGTCTTCGTGGAGCGCGAAATGCTCAAGGACACGCACCCCGTGCTCAAGCTCGCCCGCAGCGATCCCCACGGCTATGTCAAAACCTTCCGCGCCCCCAGGAATCCCCGCAAATGGATCACGGCGCGGGCGGAATCCTACGGCGCGGCCATCGAACCGGCGGCAGCCGATGCGCTGGCAGCCCTGTTCGGCAACAACCTCATCGGCATTGATAATGAGCTGTTCAAGCTGGCCGCCTACGTGGGTCAGGGGCGGCCCATCACACCGGAGGACGTGGCCGAGCTGACCCCCTACGTGCCGGAAGAAAAAATCTTCGACATGGTGGATGCCATGGGGCGGCGCGACGGCGCGGCGGCGGCCCGCCTGCTGCACAATCTGCTCGATAAAAAAAACGAACCGCTGGGCCTCTTTGCCATGATCGTGCGGCAGTTCCGGCTGCTCATCCAGACCCGTGAACATCTGGACAGCGGCGGCGGACGCGGTGGGGCACTGGCGAAGGCGCTGCATATACACAACTTCGTCGCGGGCAAGCTGGAAGCGCAGAGCCGCAATTTCTCCCTGGAAGACCTGGAAGCCGTCTACCGCCACCTGCTGGACCTCGACCGGCGCATCAAGACCGGCAAGATCGATCCCGTGCTGGCGCTGGATACCCTCATCGCCGCTCTGAGCGAGTGATGCAGCGCGGCTTCCTCCATTCGGCCCGATGGACGGGACCCTGTCCCGTGCTGGCGCTGGATACCCTCATCGCCGCTCTGAGCGAGTGATGCAGCGCGGCTTCCTCCATTCGGCCCGATGGACGGGACCCTGTCCCGTGCTGGCGCTGGATACCCTCATCGCCGCTCTGAGCGAGTGATGCAGCGCGGCTTCCTCCATTCGGCCCGATGGACGGGACCCTGTCCCGTGCTGGCGCTGGATACCCTCATCGCCGCTCTGAGTGAGTGACAGAACACCACTCGAATCAAAAAGCCGGGGCCACAATGCCCCCGGCTTTGTTTTTCCTGATCCTCCGGCTGAGGCTGCTTCGTCCTCAAGCCTCACCGCGCATACGCGGATCGAGTGCGTCCCGCAGGCCGTCGCCCAGGAAGTTGAAGGCCAGCGTCGTGATGGACAGCGCAAAACCCGGCACCAGCAGCAGGTGCGTGCGGAAGCGAATCGCGCCTTCGTTGATCGCGTCCGTGATCAATGCCCCCCAGCTTGGCATCGGTGGATTGACGCCCAGCCCCAGGAAGCTCAGGAAGGCCTCGGTGAAGATGTAACCGGGGATAGCCATCGCCTCGACCACGATCAGCGGCCCGATGACGTTGGGCAGCAGATGCGTGAAGATGATGCGGCGGTTGCTCGCCCCGATGGAGCGGGCCGCCTCCACAAATTCCTTCTCCTTGTAGGAAAGCACCTGTCCGCGGGCCAGCCGCGCCATGCCGATCCAGTTCAACATGCCCAGCGCGATGAACAGGAAGAACAACCCACCCATGCTGTTGTCAATGTTGACCATCGTTTCACCCAGGCCGCCGACCTTATCGGCATTCTCGCGCAGGGCACGGAAATACACCTGCATGATGATGATCAGCGGCAGGATGGGAATTCCATACAGGAAGTCCACAAAGCGCATCATGAGCTGATCCACACGTCCGCCGTAGAAGCCGGAGATCACGCCATAAACGATGCCGACGAGCAGCGAGACCAGCGCCCCCACCACACCGACGGCCAGCGAAATCCGCGCCCCATACAGCGTGCGGCTCAACAGATCACGGCCCAGCCGATCTGCCCCCAGCAGGAAGCAGAACTGAATCGGATCGGGTACGCCATCACCATCTTTATCCACATCCACCGAGCATTCCAGCGGATCAGCCAGGCTCGATCCCCGGTGCTGCCGTCCGTAGTGGTCAATCCAGCCCCACTGGTTCATCAGGTCGGCAGTCAGGGCGATCACCACCAGAATGGCGATAATGATCAGGCCCAACACCGCTGCCCGGTTGCGCAGCAGCCGTGTGAAGGCATCGTACCACAGTGAGTGCGATTGATAGTGCTCCTCTTCGGCCAGCCCAACCGGCCTGGCGCTGTCTGAAACGGCCATACTACCTGTCCTCCATCCGCTGCATCAGCGTGTCGCTTCGATCTTCTGTCATCCAGAACCTGTCTGTCTTGAGAGTACGACGTCCCCATGCGGCAGCAGCCGCCGGCGGCCAGGCACTAATCAAACCGGATACGCGGATCGAGCCAGGTGTACATCACGTCCACCAGGATGTTACCCGCCACCAGAAATGTCGAATAGATGATCGTCACGCCGATCAGCAGGTTATAGTCGCGGTTGGTCACACTTTCCACAAATTCCTTGCCGATGCCGGGGATGTTGAAAATCTGCTCGATGATGAACGAGCCGGTCAACACACCGGCCAGCAGCGGCCCCAGAATCGTCGCCACAGGGATCAGCGAGTTCTTCAGCGCATGGCCGTAGATCACCGTGCGCTCACGCAGCCCTTTGGCGCGGGCCGTGCGGATGTAATCCTCACGCATGACCTGCAGCAGGCTGGCCCGTGTCAGGCGGGCGATCCCGGCGATCATGCCCGATCCCATGGTGAAGACGGGAAGAATCGCCGCGCTGATGTACTCCCATGAAAAGATGACCGCCGGATTATAGATCGTCTCCCGGAAGATCGTGTTGTTCATCACCGGCAGCCAGTTCAAGATCACGGCAAAGATGATGATCAGCAGCGGCCCCAATACCAGATTCGGGATCGAGGCCCCCAGCACAGCGAAAAAGGTGGCCGTGTAGTCTACCATTGTATTATGGTACAGGGCGGCCAGCACCCCCAGCGGAATCCCGAAAAGAAACCCGAAGATCACCGCCATCGTACCGATCTGCATAGAAACCGGCAGGCCGCGGTTGATGATCTCGGTCACCGGCTGCCCCAGCGTCGAACGCCCCAGCGAAGGGCCAAAATCAAACCGGGCGAGACTGCCCAGATAGGTCACAAACTGCACCAGCAGCGGCTGATCCAGCCCGTACTGCCGCTCCAGCCCGCGCACCACCGACTCCGGCACGCGCCGCCCCTCACCCACCATATCAAACGGCCCGCCGGGTGTTGAGCGGATAAGCACAAATGTCACGAAGATGATCAGCAGCAGGACGGGGATTGCTGCCAGTGTACGCCGGATAAGGAATTTACCCACAGCGGATCTCCTTTGCTCCTACTCCAACGGCTCCAGGTTTTCTTCCGGAATCCACCCTTCCAGGATACAGTCCACATAGTAGTAGATGTTGCCATCTGGTCCCTGGGCCACATCCAGGATTTCCACCGTCTGGCCGGGGAAGCACTGCGTCCCCACCACCCGGTTGCGGCGGTTATCCGGCTCCGGCTGTGATGTCTGCCAGACCTGGAAGGTGGCCGGCCCGGCCACAACAACGGCCTGGTCGCCTACCTGGAATCGGGTTTCAGCAGTGATTGGGACGGGCGTCGGGGTTGGGGTTGGGGTCGGCGTACGCGGAATGATCCACTCCTGGTCCGACGTGCAGGCCAGCACGGCCAGCCCCAGCAGCCCGATGACAAGTAACAGCGCGTGACGCGCCTCTTTACGCATAACCAACTGGTCTCCTCTTCCTCGCTCCACTTGATCGAGCAGGATACTGTTCAAAACTAGCTGACACGGTAGCAGGATACCCAGTGCTCCGGCTGCACTTCCACCAGCTCCGGATCTTCCCCATAGCATACATCCACTGCCACCGGACAGCGCGTATTGAAATTGCAGCCTTTGGGCGGGTTGATCGGGCTGGGCACGTCCCCTTTCAGAATGATCCGTTTGCGCTGCGCTTCCACCGCCGGATCGGGGACGGGCACTGCCGAGAGCAGCGCCTGCGTGTAGGGGTGCAGGGGGTTGGTGTACAGTTCCTCGGTTTCCGCCACTTCCACGACCTTACCCAGATACATCACGGCCACGCGGTCGCAGATGTGGCGCACCATGCTCAGGTCGTGGGCAATAAAGAGGTACGTCAGCCCCAGCTCATCCTGCAGGTCTTCCAGCAGATTGACCACCTGGGCCTGAATGGAAACATCCAGCGCCGAGATCGGCTCATCACAGACGATGAATTCCGGCTCCAGGGCCAGCGCACGGGCAATGCCGATGCGCTGCCGCTGCCCGCCGGAGAATTCATGCGGGTAGCGGTTGATGAAATACGGGTTCAGCCCCACGCGCTCCATCAGGTATTCCACCCGCTCCTGACGCTCTTTGCCGTTGCCGCCGACGCGGTGCACCAGCAGCGGTTCGCTGATGATGCGGCCCACCGTCATGCGGGGGTTGAGCGAGGCATAGGGGTCCTGGAAAATCATCTGCATCTGGCGGCGCATGCGGCGCAGGTCTTCGCCCTTGAGGGTGCTCAGTTCGACGCCCTCGAACTGCACGGAGCCTGCCGTCGGGCGGTAAAGCTGCAGGATCGTGCGTCCGGTTGTGCTCTTGCCACAGCCAGATTCCCCGACCAGTCCGAGTGTCTCGCCGCGGTAGATGTGAAAGCTGACGTCGTCCACCGCTTTCACATCTCCCACATGCCGCTGGATGATCAACCCGGCATGGATGGGAAAGTACTTCTTCAGATTCTTGACTTCCAGCAGAACTTCTTTTGAGGCCTGCGTGCCATTTCCATTGCTCGTCATTGCTGCGGCTCCCCTTCACGAACATCAACCCAGCAGGCGACCGTATGCCCCGGCGTGCCCCCA
>JALSTC010000784.1 GCA_026983935.1 Ardenticatenia bacterium | reverse complement strand
CCGCCCAGAGCTACCGCCAGATCGGGGTGGACGATCCCTCATTTGTGCCGATCAGCTTCGAAGAAGCCGTTTCCGGGCTGGGCAATGTGACCGTCACCAGCGAGAGCGAGGAATCCTACTTCCTGCCCGGCACGACCATTGAAGCCACATTGAACGGCTACCCGGCGACAACGGGCTTTGATGAAGCCGCACAGACGCCTTACATCGAATACGAAGACGGCAGAGATGGGCGCATCTGGCTGACCACCCGCGCCGCCCTGCTCTACCGCATGAACATGACCCGCGCCTTCAACATCGCTGGCGTGGCCGTGCGCGACCTGCTGGCCTCCGGCATCACGCCGGAGACGATCCAGGCCGTCGCCGATTACTCGCTCAATGCGGCGCTGCCCGGCGACACCGGAGCCGAGCTTGCACTGCACTGGACGGTGCTATCCTCATCTGGCGCGGTGGTGGAAGAAACGACCACCGGCATCGGCGACCCCTTCACCTGGGAAGCCGTCGAGCAGGATGGCAACTATGCGATCAACGTGGCCGTCGTGGGCGGCGGGCAGGAAAGCGCCCGTGCCGGGCAGCAGGTCGCCGTCGCCTATCCGACCAATACACCGGAGCCGACCGCCACACCGACGCCAACGCCAACCCCAACAGCCACACCGGCTCCGGTGGTACAGCAGCCTGCCGCGCCAGCACAGCAGCCTGCCGCTCCTGCCCCCGTGACGGGCAGCATCAGCGGCAATTTTGAGATCGGCGGGCACGTGGCCGACCTCAACAGCGCTGTGCCCTACATGCAGTCGGCGGGGATGCGCTGGGTCAAGATACAGGTGCGCTACAGTCACGGCGCGGACCCCGGCGGACAGGCCGGAATCATCAACGCCGCGCACGCCAACGGCTTCAAGATTCTGCTGGGCGTGGTCGGCTATCCCAACGAACTGGGCAGCATCCCGGAGCAGGACTACACGAATGCCTTTGCCAGCTTCGTCGGCGGGCTGGCCGCGCTGGGCGCGGACGCCATCGAAGTCTGGAACGAAATGAACATCGACCGTGAATGGCCGACCGGACGCATTGACCCCAACTGGTACACCCGTATGCTGGCCGCTTCCTACAACGCCATCAAAGGCGCAAACGGCAGCACCATGGTCATCAGTGGGGCGCTGGCCCCGACCGGCGCGGAAGGCTTCTTCGGCGCGGATCGCGTGTGGAACGATGACCGCTATTACGCGGGCATGGCCGCTGCCGGGGCCGCTCAATACATGGACTGCATCGGGGCACACTACAACGAGGGCATCGTCCCACCCGATCAGGTCGGCGGCGATCCACGCGGCGGCTTCCCCAGCTACTTCCTGACAACCATGACCGACCGCGCCTGGGGGCCGTTCGGCGGGCAGCGCCCGGTGTGCTACACCGAACTGGGCTACCTCTCGCCGGAAGGCTACGGCCCCCTGCCAGCAGGCTTCGAATGGGCGGCCAACGTGACTGTCGCTCAGCAGGCCGCCTGGCTGGCACAGGCCGCCGTGATCAACAGCAACAGCGGCAAAGTCCGCCTGATGATCATCTGGAACGTAAACTTCACCAACTACGAAGGCGACCCGATGGCCGGGTACGCGATCGTCCGTCCGGGCGGGGGATGTCCCGCCTGCGATACCCTGCGCTCCGTCACGGGGTAGCGCCGTGCACCGTGTGGGACGGGGGCGTTCATACCGCCTGGTTGAACGCCCTTGAGTTTGATCTCTGATCGCTTCCACACCGCGCAGCCAAGAGGAGAAAACGATAATGTCAATGGAAATCCCTGCCGTCCAGACACCGGAACAACGCCGCCGCCAGATTCGCGCCTTCGGGCTGATCTGGAGTGGATTGACGCTGGTCATCGGCGCGGCAACGTTTGTGGCGATATTTGTGGCAACCGGCTTCATCATCACGCCGCAGCCTGACAACGCCGTGAGCGCCGCCGCGATCACCTCGCCGACGGTGCAGCGCAGCACCGCCATCACATTCACCGCTGTTCCCACCATCGCCCAGTTGGCAGCCACTGAAGTGCCGCCGACCGACGCACCGGTCGCCATCGCACAGGTGCCCACCCCGACCGCCGAAGTGGAAGAACTCGCCACCCCCACCCTGATGCCGATCGAACGCACATCCTTTGACTTTGGCATTCAGGTGCAGGAAAGCTACGACATCTACGACTACTGGATGACCGTCGTCAGCGACCAGCTTCATCTGGACTGGATCAAGCAGCAGATACGCTGGGCGGACATCGAACCGGCTCCCGGCGAATACGACTGGACGATCCCGGACATCGTGATCCCCACCGCCAATGCACACGGCGTCCACGTCATGCTGAGCATCGTCACCGCCCCGGACTGGGCACGCGAACCCGGCGCAGACCTCAGCAAACACGGCCCGCCCGCCGACCCGCAGAACTACGTGAACTTCGTCACCGCCCTGCTGGAGCGCTACGTGGACGACTATCCCGGCACTATTGGCGCTGTCGAAGTCTGGAATGAGATGAACATTGACCGCGAGTGGGCCTCGGTCAACGGGCTGCGCACGGCGGATTACGTCCGGCTGCTGAGCATGACTTATGACGCGGTCAAAGCCATTGATCCCGGTATCATCGTCATCAGTGGTGCGCTCTCCCCGACAGGCGGCTGGGTGGAACCGGATGGCCGTGTCAGCGCCATTGACGATTTCGACTATCTGGACTCGCTGATCGCCGACGGGCTGCTGAACTATACGGACTGCGTCGGCGCGCACCACAACGGCTACAACATCGGCCCGCTGGTGCCCTGGGACGAAGCGCCGCGTGACCCTGAAGCGGCAACCGCCATCTTCCGGGGGCCATTTGACAATCCGCACCATTCCTGGAGCCTGTACAGCACGCTGACGACCTACGCCAACAAAATCCAACTGGCCGGTGGCGACCAGCGGCTGTGCGTGACCGAATTCGGCTGGGCTGTTTCCGAAGACCTGGATGGCTATCCACGCGGTTTTGAATTCGCCCAGGACAACACCCTGGAAGAACAGCGTGACTACATCATGGAAGCCGTGCAGTGGATGGAAGAATCGAATATCGTCTGGCTGGCCTGGATATGGAATCTGAACTACGGCGCACAGGCAGGCTATGACCCGACCAATGACAACACGCCCTATTCCATCCTGCGGCCCGACAGCGTCCCTGCCCCGGCATGGGATGCCATCGCCCAGTACCGGCTGGAGCATTTCAGCGAAGAATGAGCACTTTGTTACGTCAACGGGGGGTCAGGCCGGGCGCTGCCGCGCTTGGCCTGGCCCTTTTTGCTGCCCTGATCATCATCCTCGCCGCGCTGACCGGCGGCGGGACGGACGACGATCTGGCCCCTGTGCCGATCACCGCGCCGCACTTCGAGTCGCTGACCTACGGCATTCAGGCCTTCCTGTGGTGGGACCCGACAGCCCGCCCCTTTGACCTGGAAATGATCCGGCAGATGAACTTCACGCACGTCAAGCAGATTTTTAGCTGGGCGGATATTGAGCCGGAGCCGGGGAACTACGACTGGACACGCGCCGACGATGTGGTGGCAGAAGTCCGGTATCGGGAGCTGAACCTGATCGCCCGCGTGGATCACCCGCCCGAATGGGCCATCGTAGACCCCGCAAGCCGCGAGGACGGCGTGCCGTTCGATGTTGAGGCCTATGGCAACTTCTGCGGGGCGCTGGCCGAACGCTATCGGGGCCAGATTGCAGGCTACCAGGTCTGGAACGAACCCAATTTGCAGCGCGAGTGGGCCGGATACACGCCGGACGCAGCGGGCTACGTCACGCTGCTGGGGGCCTGCTATGATGCGATCAAAGCCGCCGACCCGGATGCCATCGTCATCTCGGCAGGGCTGGCCCCCACCGGGACCGAGCCGCCTGTCGCCGTACCGGACGAGCGCTACCTGCAGACCATGTATGACGCCGGTCTGAGCGAGGTGTACGACGTGCTGGGTCTCCATGCGCCCGGCTACAACAGCCCACCCTGGCTGTCGCCGGAGGAAGTCGTCGCCAGCGGCGGGCTGCGCTGGATGGCCTTCCGCCATGTGGAAGATATGCGGCGCATCATGATCGCCAACGGCGAGGCGCACAAACAGGTCGCCATCCTCGAATTCGGCTGGACGCTCGATCCGATTCACCCGGAGTACGCCTGGTTTGCCGTGGACGAAGCGACGCAGGCCGAATACCTGGTTGGAGCCTACACCTATGCCGCCGAACACTGGCGGCCCTGGGTCGGGCTGATGAGCACCATTTACATTGCCGCGCCGGGCTGGACGGAAGATAACGAGGAATACTGGTGGGCCATCACCACGCCCGGCTACGGCCCGGATTACGGCGTGCGGCAGGCATACATTGATCTGGCAAACATGGAGAAAGTGATGGGCGACACCATCATTCCGGCACGCAACCCTGAGGAGGTGGAACATGTCCCCCTGGGTCCTCGCGACTAGCTATTTCTTCCATCTGGCAGCCACCGTGCTCTGGATCGGCGGGCTGGTGGTGCAGGCAATGGTCGTCTGGCCAGCCGTCCGCCAGACGTTGGGCAGCGATCCCCAGCAGGCCGTTCTGCTACGTGAGATACGGCGGCGCTTCACACCGCTGGCAAATCTGAGCCTGGTCGTGCTGGTCATTACCGGCCTGATCCAGACCAGCGGCGATCCCAACTACAACGGACTGCTTGTCTTCGACAGCGACTGGAGCCGGGCGATTCTGCTCAAGCACATCGCCATTCTTGGCATGGTCATCGTCGGCGTGGTGCTGCAGTGGGGGGTAGCGCCCGCGCAGGAGCGTATGGCCCTGCTGCAGGCACGCGGCAAAGAAGCACCAGACGCCGAATCCCTTGACCGACGTGAGCGCAGACTCACGCTGATCAATCTCGGGCTGGGAGTGCTGGTGCTTGTTTTTACGGCCTTCGCAACCGCGCTATAATTCTTCCTGCGTCCCGGCGAAAGCCAGACAACCCGCTGTCTATCCGCAACGCAATCCACCGGCTGTCATCATCGGGCAGCGCCTGTTTGATGGCGCAGTGCCGATTCACCACAGCCGCCAAGGGGGGAGACGTTGAACCGTCACCGACAACTCGCACTGATCACCGCCCTGCTGCTGCTGGCAGCAGGACTGCGCCTGTGGCATCTGGGCACGATTCCTCCCGGTTTCAGCAATGCTGAATTCGATACCCTGAACGTCACCGATCAACTGCGGCTGGGGCGGATCGTCGTCTTCGCCCATGTTCCGGGCTACGCCCGGATTGCCACGCCCGGCCAGGAAACGCTCTTCTCGCTCATTCAGAGCATTGCTGCCCAGACGCAGGGCGACGGCCTGATCACGCTGCGGCTGCTGTCCCTGTGGAGCGGCCTGATCACGCTGGCGCTGCTCTATGCGCTTGCCCGCCGCCTGTACAACCGCAGGATCGCGCTGATAGCCGTCGCCCTGATGGCCGTTGGTTTCTGGCCCGTGCTGCTTGCCCGCCTTTCCCTGCGGGAAGCTGCCGTCCCGCTGTTCACCACGGCCACCCTGCTGGCACTGGTGAATGCCTTTCACATCCGGCGGGATATTTCTCCGCATCCGCCGACCATTGCCGGTTTCACGGCGCTGGGCGCGATCACCGGCATCAGCCTGTATGCTCACTGGTTCGGCGTTTTTCTGGCCGTCATCGTCACGCTCAGCGTCGCCTACCTGTTCCTGACACGCCAGCGCATCTCCCGGCGTGCCGCAGGAGCCAGCGCGTTCGCCATTCTGATCTCGGCAATTATCGTCATTCCCTACGCGGTCACCACCCTCCGTATGCCGGAGTTGAGCGGCCTGGCCGCGCTGCGCGATGCCCTGATGCCGACCAGCCTCCCGGAGTCCATCCTGCGGGGCGTGATGGCGCTGTTTGTGCAGGGCGACAGCAGCCCGGTCTTCAATCTGCCGGGCCGTCCTCTGCTCGATCCGATCACCGCCCTGCTCTTCGTCACAGGGCTGGCCCTGAGTCTGCGGCGATGGCGCCGCCCGGCGGATTTCATCCCGACGATCGCCGTGGCAACCGCCCTGATCCCGGCTCTGCTGAGCACCCGGCCCGGCAGTCATCTGGCCTTCGTCGGGGCATTACCGCTGTTCTATCTACTGGCGGCCTGCGCGGTGCTGACGCTGCCAGACCTGCTGGCGCGGGTCTTCCCGCGGGCATCCCTGCGCCGCGCCCTGCCCTGGCTGATGGTGGCGCTGATCGCGGCGAACGCGATCTGGACGGGCATCGATCTTTTTGCGGCGTGGCCCGCCCGCGATGATGTGCAGGAAAGCTACCATGCCAGCCGGGGTCTGCTGGCCCACTACCTGGATCGCACTGCCGGGCGGCTGCCGACCGTCGTCTGCAGCCCGCAGCTTCTGGACACCGCCGCGCAGCCCGGCGACCCGACCATGCTCGCCCTGATGATGCACCGGCGGAATGCCACGCTGCGTTTTGTGGACTGCGCCAATGGGCTGGTCATCGCGGAAGGCGGCGCACAGCAGCAGGTTGTATTCACCGATCCGGCCATGTACGGGCGCATGCATCCCACGCTGCGCGGCTGGCTGCAGGGCCGCCCGCTGATCACCATCCCCGGTCTGCCGCCGTACAGCGCCTTTGAACTGGATATTGCCCCGCTGGTGGAAAATACCGTCGGGCGGCTGCTGACCACCGCCCCAACCGGCTGGGCTCCTGAATCACCCGGCGGCCCCGGCCCGGTGACCCTGCCGGTGCGCTTTGGTGGCAACCTGACTTTTCTGGGCTACACTCGCAACGGCGGCGAGGTTTACACCCCTGGAGAGGCTGTCCCGATCATCACCTACTGGCGCGTGGATGGGCCGGTTCCGGCAGACGTTCATATTTTTGCTCACGTCCTCTCCGATCCTGCCGCTATCGTGGCCCAGACGCACGCCATCAACGTCCTGACGCCTTCCCTACAGAACCGCGACATTTTCATTCAGGTGAACTATGTC
>JALSTC010000783.1 GCA_026983935.1 Ardenticatenia bacterium | reverse complement strand
ATCAAACAGCGCATGGCGGACATGCCCCAGCGGTGTAGAGGGATTGCGGACTTCCAACCAGGACAGCGGCGGCAGGTCGGCGGCGGTCAAAACCGGCGGCTCATGCATGGTGCTGCCTTTCCTGGCGGGCCAGGTCATAGCGGGTCAGAATTTCATCCGGGGACGCGGTTCCGGTCTGATTCAGTTTTTCAACCACCACGGCAGCCGCCAGATTAGCCACCGTTCCCGCTTCCCAGGGCGTCGCGCCAGCGGTCAGCGAAACGGCCAGCGCTGCAGCAAAGGCATCCCCTGCACCGACCGGATCGAGCGGCGGCTGCACCGGCGCGGCAGGCAGATGGCGGTGTGTGCCCTCCGCGCAGATCATGAGGCCTTCCTCGCTCAACGTGACGAACACCGGGCGGCCTGCGCGATCGGCCAGCGTCTGGCCGATCCGGGCCAGTTCGTCATGCGGCAGGGCGCGATCGCTGCGGTCGGGATATACCGCACGCAGGGCTTCCCGCCAGTTCGGCTTGAGGATCATGTTTCGAAAGAGGCCAATACGCTGGCGCGAATCCACGACGAACCATCTGTCCGCATAGTGTGCCGCCAGATCATTCAGCGCCCCGCGCACGCGGTCGGTGATGATGCCGTTAATTTCCAACTGATCCGCGATCAGCAAGGCATCCAGTTCAGGCAGGCGCTGCCGGATCATGTCAATCAGCGCGTCCTCAAGCGCCGGGGCAAGCGGCTGATCGCTTTCAAAGTCCAGCCGGGAATCTTCCTGCCAGGAATCGTAGCCCTGCAGGATCGGCTTGACATAGGTAACAGTGCTGCGCTGTGAAGAAGCAATCAGGTGCCCGGCCTCGATGCCGAGCGAGGTCAGGACATCGGTAAGGATGTCCCGCCGCCAGTCCTCCCCCACGACAGAAAAAACAACCACCTGCCCCACCCCCAACGCCGCCAGGTTATGGGCGACATTGGCGCCCGCGCCGGGAGAAAACACCTCGCGCACGATCGGGCGCGGGAAGCGCGGCGTCTCACGAGAGAGAAAAGAGCGCGTCATATCGGCGTACCAGTAGGCATCCAACGCCAGGTCGCCGATCACGCCGATCTTCCGGTCAGAGCTGCGGCTCAAAATCTCCTGTAAGCGTGTCCTTGAGAGCAGGTCTTCCAAAGGCATACCTCATCAGAATGCTTCTACCGTGCCATCATCAAAAAACGTCTCTTCCAGCATTTCACACAGGGCGTGGTAGCAGAGGATGTGCAGTTCCTGGATGCGATCCGTGCGCTGTGCCGGTGCGCGGATCGCGATGTCGGCGAGCCGCGCCAGCTTACCGCCGTCTTCCCCGGTCAGTGCGATCACCGGCAAATTGAGGGCACGGGCGACCTGACCGGCACGGTAAACATTTTGTGCGTTGCCGCTGGTGCTGATGCCCAGCAGCACATCGCCCGGACGGGCCAGCGCGAGCAGTTCTTGTGCCAGGTTGACGTCCCGATCGGGCATATCGTTGGCAACCGCACTGGAGAGGGACGGATTCACACCCAGCACGACAACCCGCCGGCCCGGCTCCAGACTGCGAGCCAACTGCTCGCCGTCCGGCTGCGCGACCAGACGATCGCGCAGCCGCGGGGGCAGTGGGCGGCGGCGGGCATACGATTTCAGCAGCTCCCCGGAAATATGCAGCGCATCGGCCATGCTCCCGCCGTTGCCGCATAAGAAGAGCGTTCCCCCGCCCTTGAAGCAGCGGCTCAGCGCCCGAAAAGCACGCAGCAGGTCCGGGATCACCGCTTCCAGGAGGGGCTGCCGCGCCACAAGCGCCTCGGTAATCGTCTGAAGCTTCTCCGGCAGGGCAGGTGATGGGGCAGGCTGGATTTCGACGCGGTCCAGGGCAGCCACAGCCAGATGATGCAGATTCGGGATCGTCACCCGATGATCGCCGGTGATATGGTAGCCCCGCCCCCCCAGCGACGTGGGACGGTTGATGATGTTTTTCCGCGGGCGGTAGTAGTAGATGGGGTCATCATATCCAGCCCGGCTGTGATAGTCTTTGCCCAGCGAAATCAGATCAAAATTGGCGGTGGTGATGTGCGCGACGGTGTACTTCAGATTGCGGACGATGGTCAGCGCCTTGAGGAACACTTCCGGCCCGGTCACGGCAGAGCCAAAGTTCAGGAAAACGCCCCCTTCAAGCTGGCTCACCGACGTGACGAACAACCGGAAATCCGCGCCGCTGGCCGCGCCCAGCGCGCCAAAATCCACGGTGGGATGCTGGTGGATGATGTCGGTGCCCATTGTCACATGGATGGTGGCGGGCACACCCAGACGATAGGCATTGTAGAGGACGTTCACCTCACGAAAGGGGAAAACCGCTGGATTTTCGGCGATGAAACGGCCAATGGACGCCCCGTAGCCCAGCCCATCACGTGCGCCCTGCTGGATGGCCCTGTTCATCAGACGCCCGGTTTCATCGGCCATGCCAAAAGTGCCGTCTTCGATGGTCGCCGCGACGTCCTCGCTGGTTTCACCGATCATCGCCAGCTCAAAATCATGAATCGAAACTGCCCCGTTGCCGGCAACATGGGTGACGATGCCGCGCGCCATCAAATCGATCAGCAGGCGGGACAGGCCCGACTTGATCACGTGGCCGCCCATCATCCAGATCACGGGGCGGCCTGCCTGCCGCGCAGCGATCACCCGCTCGGCCACCTCGCGCAGCTCCGGGCTGTCAAAAGGTGGAGGCGGCGCATCCACCGCGACAAGATCGGCCATATGCACCAGATTGCGGCGCTGGCGCAGGGGATATGTCTCTATATTGGAAAAGTCAACCAGCCCCGCCGTGTGTTCTGCCAACAGTACCTGCCTTTGTCATGAGGAAAATCTCCGGGCGTATCTGCCAGCTTTTCAGGCAAGCACACGGTTATCGTCGAGCGCGCCCACCATGTACTGCACGATTTCCTGGCTGTCTGTCTCAGAAGCCTTCTTTTCCGTGACCTTAAATCCGCGGTGAAGCACCACAATGCGGTCGGCCACGGCAAAGACGTCCGGCAGGGTGTGGCTGATCAGGATAACCGGGACGCCCTGCTGTCGCAGTTCCTGGATGAGTTCCAGCACCTGGCGCTGCTCCACAACACCCAGATTATTGGTCGGCTCATCCATGATCATCAGCTTGGCTCTCCAGTAAAGCGCACGCGCGATGGCCACGGCCTGACGCTGCCCGCCGGACAGGGTCTCGATTTCCTGGGAGAAGTCCGGGATGCGGATATTGAACTTATCCATTACTTTTTGTGATTCGGCGTGCATATAGTCTTCATCCAGCGTCCTGATAAGGCCGCCGAGGTAGCGCTTCTTGACTTCTCGCCCCAGGAAAATATTGGCGCTGACACTCAGGTTACCCGCCAGCGCCAGGTCCTGGTAGATAGTCTCGATGCCCGCATCACGCGCCTCCATCGGGCGCGTGAAACGCACACGCCGCCCCTCAAAGTAGATTTCACCCCCGTCCGGCTGATAGACCCCGGAAACACACTTGATCAAGGTGGACTTCCCGGCGGCGTTGTCCCCGACCAGACCAACGACCTCGCCCGGGTAAACATCCATGTCCACCTTGTTCACAGCGACCAGCCCGCCGAAGCGCTTCACCAACTGGCGAATACGGAGGATCGGTTCGCCCTGCTGTCCATTATTCTCAGATTCAGCCATTGCAGGTTCCATGGTGTATACCCTACCCTGTTGTTTCCATCCGGCCCATAATCAGATCGCGTGACTGGTCAATCAGCACTGCCAGGATGACCACGAATCCGACGACAATGAACTGCCAAAACGGCTGTACATTCAGCATCACCAGCCCGGTCGTCAGCACCGCAATAATCAGCGCGCCGATAACCGTGCCTATCACCGTGCCCGCGCCGCCAAACAGACTCACGCCGCCGATGATGACCGCGGCGATTGACGACAGCAGCAAAGGATCGCCAATGACCGCCGATCCGGCAGTGAAGCGCAGGGTTGACAGGAAACCGGCGATGCCCGCTGTACTGGCGGAGAGGATGTACAGCATGATGAGATGACGATCAACCGGGATACCGGCCCGCACGGCTGCTTCCATATTGCCGCCGATGGCATAGGTGTGCCGCCCAAACTGCGTCCGCCGCAGGAGGAAAATAGCAATCGCCACGACAACTGCCGTCAGGATAACGGGGTAGGGCAGAATGCGATCCATGCGGCGCAGCATCTCACCGCTCACATCGGGACGATTGAGAAAATACAACCCACCTCCCTCGCCGCTGATCCAGTAAAGCAAGGCGTTGTTGCCATAGTCACGCACCCCCGGCGGCAGGCCGATCACCGTGGTGTTATCGGAGAGCAGCAGCGCGATGCCGCGCACGATGAACGAACTGCCCAGTGTGACAATGAAGGCCGGGACGTTGAGCTTGGCGATGATGACGCCGTTGAAAAACCCCACCACCACGGCCCCCGCTATAGCAGCAAGAAAACCGATCACAACCGCCGCGAACAAAGGCTGCCCGGCATTAAACGAGTCGCGGATCGCCAGCGCGGAAAGCACCGACGCCAGGCTCATCATCCAGCCAACCGACAGATCGATACCTGCGGCGATGATGACAAACGTCTGCCCCAGCCCCAGCAAAAGGACAGAGGTGATCGCGACCAGGATGTTCTGTGAATTGCGGACCGTCAAGAAGTTAACTGTACCACCACTGGAAAGCTGAACCGTGATGATAAAGAATACAATCATGATGCCCAGGAACACCCAGGCCCAGATGCGGCTCAGCAGAAGCACAAGCTGCTTACGCCGCTCCCGCTGTCTGGTCATGGCACCGTTATTTATGATTTCTTGCTCCCCAACGGCCATCCAGCTATCTCCTTATGTATGAAAACCCGGAGATGCTGTTTACAGCATCTCCGGTTGGGTGGCGATTTCGTCCTGGATTTACTCAGGCACCTGGTAGATAAAGCGGGCGACCTCCGGATCATCCACATTATCAATGTTGATGATCGCAAAGCCGGTCTGCACGCGGCGCGGCAGGCTGGTCACGCCGGCGGCATCGGCCACGGCAAACTGCACGGCCATGTAGCCCATATCAAACGGCTTCTGTGCCAGCACCAGGCTGATCACGCCCTCGCGTAGCTGTTCAATCGCGAACTGTGTGGCGTCATAGGCAACGACCTGAACCTCGCCACCCAGCCCGGCATTGATGACGGCTGTACCGGCACCCTGGGCGCTGAACACGTTCGTGCCAAACACGCCCGCCAGATCGGGGACACGTTCAAGCACTGCGGCGGTCTGGGAGACGGCGGTGTTCATATCGTCGAGGTTGAAGTCCACACCAACGATCTCGATATCAGGATACTCGTTTTCCATCACTTCGGTGAAGCCAATGACGCGCCCTTCAACAGAACTGACATTGGGGTTGGTCGAATTGATGTAGACCCTACCCTCGCCGCCAATCGCCTCTGCCAGGCCGCGCGCCGCAATGCGCCCGCCCTCGACATTGTCCGAGCCGATGTAGCTGATCGGGAAGGTGACGGGGCCATTGACGTAGTCGCCATCGCCCAGGAAGGTGTCCACGGTGATCACGCCGATGCCTGCATCGCGGGCAGCTTCCAGCGGGCCTACCATCTGATCTTTATCGGTCGGGGCAATGATGATGTAGTCAAGATCGCCGCGTGCGACCATTGCATCCAGAATTGGCGTCTGAACTTCAACGCCCCAGGTGGGAGGGATCTGCGTCACGACCTCGACGCCCATGTCTTCGGCTGCCGCCTCAACACCGAGCTGCATCACCTGATAAAAAGGATCAACCACGCCCGGCAGGAAGCCGATCACAAGTGTATCATCCTGTGCCGTAACAGCGGGAAGTGCTGAGGCGAGTACCAACGTGGTGACGAGAACTAGAGCCAGTCTTTTTGACACGGTATATCTCCTTAATCTTGAATAGAAGACGAGTGCGTATCTCTTGAAGTTGTTGGCATCCTCCTCCTTTCCCCTTGTAAACGATACCCGGTCATTCCTGCAGGGGAAGTTTGACCGGTTCGGATTTGATTAATTCGGACAACAAATAATCATTTGCGGCCAGAAAATGTCCAATTCGTTCACGAATTACTTTTATGATACAAAATCTGCCCAAAGATTGCAAAATGGCGGGCTGCAATGCATGGATGTCTGCGAATCGGAACACAGTCGGCCCTGCTGTTAAAGCCAGCATGCCCTGCTTCTGTGGGGCAATGCGGCACAGCCTGTACCCGGTGCTCAGGTTGCGCAGCGGTCCATCTCCCCTATAATCGGATGCAAATTGGGGCTGTATTTAGAATTGATAAACGTTCTGTGCCCGGATAACGGTTCCACCGGTCACCATCGGCGCTTCTCCAGATTATTCGCGCGGGGTACAGCAGTTGGGCGGCGAGGGTCGCAGCTATGCCAGCATTGGAAGACATGTCGCCAGCATACAGGGAAGCTTCCATCAGAACGGCAGGCAGCCTGCAAACCGCTGCCACGCAGTTGCAGCTCCAGGAACTTTCTCACCTCTCCCTCCCGGAAATCGAGCGGCTGTCAGATGAGATCGCGCGTGATGGGGGGCCGGGCCGCTGCGTGCCCATTTTGCCTTTACCGCCGGAAGGCTTAGAATGCAGGCAGTATTGATAACGATTGCCTTTCTGGAGCGAGACAATGACTGCCACCACACAGGCCAGCGCCCGGCTGGCAGACCTGGACGAACGTACGTACAAACGCCGCATCTGGGCCTGGACGATGTACGACTGGGCCAACTCCGCTTTCGCCACGACCATTCTGGCAGCGGTGCTGCCCGCTTATTACAGTCAGGTCGCCGGGGCAACCCTGCCCAGCCCTGCCGTCGCCACGCAGTACTGGAGCATCGGCCTGAGCATCGCGCTCTTCATCGCGGCCATCCTTTCCCCGATTCTGGGCACAATCTCCGACGTGATGCGCGGCAAAAAGCGCTTCCTGACGGTCTTCGCCGGGATCGGTATCGTGGCGACGGGG
>JALSTC010000782.1 GCA_026983935.1 Ardenticatenia bacterium | reverse complement strand
CGCCCGACGATGCCCACCAGCGGTACGTCTGTGGGGATGCCCCAGGCGGCCCGGAACTGGCCGGTTTTGCGCGGCGTCTCCGCGAACGGCTGCAAATCCAGGCCCAGCGGCAGCACGCGGATTTTGCGCTTGTCGGCGATGTGGTAGACATCGGCCAGTTCATCGCGCAGGCCGTCGGTCAGCGTCAGGATCGCGTCGGAGAGGCGGGCGGTCAGCCGCTCCAGCAGGATGAAGAAGCGCGTCTTACGCGAGCCGAAATAGCCGTGAAAGACGTGGCCGTGAAAGGTGTGCACGATGACCGGCACGCCTGCCAGCCAGGCCGCCAGGCGGCCCACAAAACCCGCTTTGGCCGTGTGCGTGTGCACGACATCCGGGCGCAGGCGGCGCATCAGCCGGTAGAGCTTCCACAGCGTGACCAGATCGCGGAGGGGATGCAGCGCCCGTCCCAGCTCCGGGATGATGATCGGCTGCACGCCCCGCGCTTCGGCGTAGTAGCGCATGTCGCCCTCGTCCGGCCCGATGCTGCCGCAGACCAGCGTGCTTTCGTAGTCCGGCGGGCCGAGGCGGGCCGTCAGCAGCGAGACGTGGATCGCCGGGCCGCCGACGTTCAGCCGGGCAATGATGCGCAGGACGCGGATGGGTCGGGATGGGTGGTTCATGTGTGCTCACCGTTCGGATCAGGCCGATAGCGGGGTCAGCATAACACCGGGGCGCGGGGATGACCAGCTTTTGGTGTGTGGTGGGCAGGGTGGCACTGCTGGCATGGGCTGGCGGTGGTGGCGATTCCAATGGAAAACGGATGAGGCAGATGGTGCAGATACGACGGGTTCTCTCACTTGACGCCCTACGTGTTTTCTTGCCTCTGGCCTCCTGGCTCTCCCCAAAGAGGGGTTGCCACCGATGACCCGCCCGCGCATAATGGGGCGGTGTGTTCGCTTGTAGAATCGGCCCGGCGCGGGCCGGGGACGGGAAGACGGATGATGTCACAGGCGGTCAACGATCCGCTGCTGCTGGATTTCCCCGATCACTTCGAGACGGAGCGGCTGTTGATCCGTGCGCCGCGCGAAGGCGACGCGCCCGCGCTCACCGAGGCCGTGCTGGAATCGCTGGATCACCTGCGGCCCTGGATGCCCTGGGCACGGGAAGCGCCCACCGTTGAGCAGTATGTGGCGATCGTGCGTCGGGGCATCGCCCGCTGGATCACCCGCGAAGACCTGTGGATGATGCTGATCCGCAAAAATGATGGCCGCTGGATCGGCGGCAGCGGGCTGCACCGCATAGACTGGGACGTGCCGAAATTCGAGATCGGCTATTGGGTGCGGGCCAGTGAACAGGGCAGGGGCTACATCACCGAAGCGGTGCGGGGCATCACCGCTTTTGCCTTCGGGACGCTGAAAGCCGAGCGCGTGGAAATCCGCTGCGATGCCCGCAACACGCGCAGTGCCGCCGTTGCGGAGCGCTGCGGGTATACGCTGGAAGGCACGCTGCGCCGGGATTCTCGCGGTATAGATGGCTCTCTGCGCGATACGCTGGTTTTCAGCCTGATTCGTGAGGATTGGGAGCAGTGGGGGGATGGGTAGAGCTGCCTGCGACGGAGGATGCATACCATGACCACCGATCGGCCACCTTTCACCCTGATCGAGTCGCATATTGCGTGGGAGTGCCCCTGGTATGCTGTGCGGCAGGACAGACTCCGGCTGCCGGATGGCAGCGAGGGCGTCTACAACGTCGTGCACAAGTGCGATGCCGTGTGGATCGTGCCGGTCACCCCGGCAGGCGAGATCGTGCTGATCCACAACTACCGCCATACGCTGGGCGAGTGGTGCTGGGAACTGCCCGCCGGGGGGATCAAGGACGGGCAGTCGCCGCTGCAGGCGGCACAGGACGAACTGCGTGAGGAGGTCGGCGGCACGGCGGATCACTGGCGTTTGCTGCTGAGGGTCAGCACAATGAACGGCCTGGGTGATGAGTACGCGCACGTTTTCCTGGCGACCGGAGTCACACTCGGCACGCCCCACCACGAGCCGACCGAGGTCATGACCGTGCATGCCGTTTCCCCGGCGCGGGCGCTGGCGATGGCCCGTGAGGGCGCGATCAACGATGCGACCAGCGTCATGGCCCTGCTGCTCGCCGCTCCACTGCTGGACGGACGGAAATAGGGCCGGAAAAATCCCCGCAGATTCGTTACAATTCCTCCCGGACTTCAACCTCACAAGGATGACCATGCTCAAGGCGATTATTTTTGATGTAGACGATACCCTGCTCGACTGGGAGCCGCGTGCGCAGGACTGGTATGAGTATGAGCGCGAGCACCTGCGCAGCGTCCTCGACTACGTGCGGCAGGAAGTATATCCGCTGGAAGACTTCGAGGCGTTTTTCGCGGATGTGCAGCGCCGTGCAGACCTGGCCTGGACACAGGCGGCTCTTGACCTGCATGCACCGCATATGGGCCGGGTGCTGGTGGCAGCGCTGGAAGCGGCGGGCGTGCCGCCGGAGCGGCTGGATATGGAGGCCTGCCTGCGGGCCTATGACTGGCGGGGGATGCCGGGTGTGACGCTTTACCCGGATGTGGTAGACACCCTCGTCATGCTGCGCGGGCATGGCCTGCGGCTGGGGCTGGTCACCAATGCCTATTCGCCGATGTGGATGCGTGATGAAGAGCTGCGGGGTCTGGGTCTGCCGGTCGAGTGGTTCGACTGCCGCCTGTCCTCGGCGGACGTGGGCTACCTCAAACCGCACCCGGTCATCTTTCGGCAGGCGCTGGACTGTCTGGGCGTGAAGCCGGAGGAAGCGGTATTCATCGGCGATAATCTGGAGGCTGACATCGGCGGCGCTCAGGGCATGGGGATGCGGGCCGTGCTGCGCGTCCGGCACGGCGCAGAAGCGGCCAACGGCAGCCCGATCACGCCGGACGCCGTCATTCATTCGCTGCACGGGCTGCCCGCGCTGCTGGATGCGTGGTATCCCGGCTGGCAGAACGGCGCTTGATGCTCCCCATGGCCGCACCTTACCGCAACCTGATTCTGGCGGGCACGATGGGCGTGGGTAAGCGGCGGGTGGCAGAGCGCATTGCCGCCGCTTTTGACGCGCCGCTGCGTGACATTGCCGCCGAGGTTGAAGCGCGGGAAGGCATGCCGCCGCGGGAAGTGCGGGCGCTTTTTGGCGAGGCACGCCTGACGGCGCTGGAAACCGAAATCTGCCGGGAGCTGGCCCTGCAGCGCGGCGCGGTGATCTCCGTCAGCGCGACGGTCATGCTCAATGAGGGCAACCGCCGACGTCTGCTGGAAGCCGGCGTGGCGCTGGTGCTGACGACAGCCCTCAATGAAGTCCTGCGTCGGCTGCATGCCGACCAGGGCGACCGCTTCCATGATCCGGGAGTGCGCGCGGTTGTGCTGGCCCGCCTCAAGCGGGAGTGGCGTGTGCGGGCGCTGCCGGGGCTGGCGCATCTGGATACCACACTGCTGACGCCCGACCAGGTCGTCGAGGAAGCGGCTGCCTTCTGGCGGGCCGTGCCGGAGTTCGATCGGGGCTGATTGTCCCCACGTAAGGAATCGGTGTAGACTACCCTTCAGGATTCAAAGGCACGCGAGTCAGACGCGGCATGGTGAGCAGCGGCGTCTGACGCACGTGAGAAGAAAGGACGAACACAGGCGATGGCGAAGCTTAACATCAGTCTGGCGCAGATGACAGTCGCGACGGGCAATGAGCGCCGCAATATGGACGTGATGCAGCAGATGGTCGCGGAAGCGGCCCGACGCGGCTCGCAGGTCGTTCTGTTCCCGGAGTTGTGGTCATGCGGCTATGGGCTGGAGAACATCCAGGATTTTGCCAGCCCGCTTAACAGCGGTATTTTCGCCCAGACTTCGACGGCGGCCAGACAGCATAACATCTGCATCGTCGGCTCAATGCCGGAGAAGCGCGGCGTCAGCGTGAACAATTCGGCGGCGTTCTTTGCGCCCAACGGGCAGGTGGTGGGCGTCTACCGCAAGATGCACCTCTTCCGGCTGATGGGCGAGGATCGCCGCTTCAATGCCGGGCAGGCCCCGCTCAATCTGGACCTGCCCTGGGGGAAGACGGGCATGGCGATCTGCTACGATCTGCGCTTCCCGGAGATGTTCCGCCGCTATGGTGTGGAAGGCTCGCGGCTGGTGCTGCTGCCCGCGGCATGGCCGCTGTCTCGCATTGCCCACTGGCGCGCCCTGATCACGGCGCGGGCCATAGAGAACCAGTATTTCATGGTGGCCTGCAACACCGTGGGGGAAGCCGAAACCGATGAAGGGCCGACGACTTTTGGCGGCCATTCGATGATCGTTGATCCCTGGGGCGAAACGGTGCTGGAAGCCGGGACGATGCCGGGGTTGTATACCGTCGAAATCGAGCTGGATCGTGTGGAAGAGGCGCGGGCACGCATTCCCGTCTTCGAAGACCGCCGCGCCGGGGCCTACGGTCTCGATGACATCATGTCGCAGCTCGATCTGTAGCGCGATCAGTAACGATCGCCTTCGGGCGGTGTTTATATTGGTGTTGGCGCAGCAGTGAACCGCTTGTTTCGTGAACGTATCGGGCGGCCTCTTGGGGCGGCCCGTGTTTTTCAGTCATTGATATTGCCATCGCACGCTGCACGAGTTATGGGAAGTTGTTTGTGGAAGACCTGATCCTCTCACTGCCGAAAGTCGCGAGTCTTTACGCGCTGGCTTTCTTTTCGTTCTGGCCCGCCATGCCTGCCGGGCTGGCGCTGGGGCTGCACCCGGTCGTTGTCGTCGCGACAGCCACGCTGAGCTACATCAGCGGGGCGACGGTCATGCTGCTGCTGGGTGAGCGCCTGTGTGCCTGGTTCCGGCGGCGTTTTCAGCGCCGCCAGCAGGAAGCGGGCACTGCGTCTCCCGGTCTCATCAGTCGGGCATGGCGGCGCTTTGGCGTGATCGGGCTGGGCCTGCTGGCCCCGATGACGGTGGGCGCACAGACAGGGGCGCTGCTGGGGCTTTCGCTGGACGTGAGGCCGCGCCGCCTGCTGTTCTGGATGTCGTTGGGCGCGCTGGGCTGGAGTGTCCTGATCATGCTGGGGGCGCTGCTGGGCGTGGCGGGGCTGTCCGCCGCCTGACGGACGCAGCACGCCCCGCGGGTTTCCTTCCGTGAAAGGCGCGGGGCGGCTGGTGGCTCAAAACTGAAAGCGGTTGTTGAAGCGAACGATCTTGCGGTGGTAGTTCGTGACGTAGTGCAGCAGACGGCTTTCCAGGTCCTGGAAGGCATCGCTTGACAGCGCCTCCCGGATGGTTTCCAGGTCTTCCGCCACGTACTCTGACTGGCGGGTGGGGTAATCCCCGTAGAGCGTGTGCCATGCCCGCATGAGATACAGGCCCATCCCCTGCATGGCGGGGACGAACTCACTGAGCGCAAAGCGGTAGAACGCCTCTTCCTGTTCGGGCGCAATGTCATAGGTGAGCATCAGGTTATAGCGCGGCGTGATAATCCCGGACATCTCCGACTATCCCTTCACTAACCCCATGTGATAAAAGCTCACCTCTATCATTTCCACTCTACCATGCGGCAGCCGGTGAGGGCAACCCTCAGCGCGTCCAGATGCCGGGGATGGGTGTGCCGCACTCCGGGCATTTGCCGCCCGTTTTTGCCAGCCGATTCTCCATCACATGGAAGCCATAGCGCCGGATGAGGGTGGTTCCGCAGTTCGGGCAGCGGGTGTTCTCCCATTCGCCCACCGCGCCGGGCACATTGCCCGCGTAGACGTAGTGCAGCCCGGCCTCGCTGCCGATCTCGGCGGCGCGGATCAGGGTGTCCAGGGTGGTGCGCGGCGGTTCTCGCATCTTGTAGTCGGGATGGAAGGCCGTCACGTGCCAGGGGATATCCGGGGAAATCCCGGCGAGGAAGCGTGCTGCGTCCCACAGCTCCTCGGTGCTGTCATTGAAGCCGGGCACGATGAGGGTCACCACTTCCATCCACAGGCCGAGCTTGTACACCATCTCGATGGTATCCAGCACATGCTGCAGAACTGTGCCAAGCTGCCGGTAGGGTTTGTCCCGCATGGACTTGAGATCGATCTTGTAGGCGTCGAGGTGCGGGCGCAGGTAGTCCAGCACCTCCGGCGTGGCGTTGCCGTTGGAGACGTAGACCGTTTTCATGCCGGCGGCCTTCGCCTGCTTGAAGATGCTGACCGCCCATTCCGTGGTGATCAGCGGCTCATTGTAGGTGCTGGCGACGACTGCCGCGTCACGCTGCCGGGCCAGCCGTATCAGTTCGCCCTCGGAAACGATCAGCGGGTCGCGCCCGGCGCGGTCGTCCCGGCCAAATTGGGAGATGTCCCAGTTCTGACAGTTTTTGACCAGAAAGAACCCCGCTAGGTAGTTGTGCTCGATGTCAACTTCCATGTTGTAGACGTCGCCTTCATAGTCTTCCAGAGTGACGTCACGCAGAGGAATGAGATAATAGGCCTCTGTCTCTACCATCCGCCGCTTCAACGGTTTTTCGTACCACACAATGGTGTACTGGTGGGGTGCCCGGTTGACATCATGGCCCAGAATATGGCCGTGTGCAGTGACCGGTTTGTCGTAAAGCGAGGGCAGGTAACCCAGCTTCAAAGCCAGCCATGCGACACCATATGCCAGATTAGGGGAAACGGTTGTGATGGACACTTTACCGTTGGTATAGCGATGGCCGTCGCCTGCGACAAATGCATCCAGAAATGCTTCGACAATCGGGCGGGGTGCGTCATAGATTTGCTGTGGTACATGTTTTTCGGCGGCTCCTTTACCGGACAGATAGCGGAACAGCAGGGCAACGGAGGCTTTGCCGGTCACAACAGCCAGGGTGGTTTTGCGCCGGACGATCTGGGCTTCAACCCCCAGCTTTTCCTTAAGCAGACGCTTGACTTCGTCGGCATGGTGGGTTTCATCGGGCGAGAAAGCGAAATTTAACACATGACTGTTGGGGCGCTTTTTGCTGGAAACAACGGAACCTTCCGCGCAGTAGAAGCCAAGCAGACGCGCC
>JALSTC010000781.1 GCA_026983935.1 Ardenticatenia bacterium | reverse complement strand
GATGTTGTCGTTGCCGCAGTGCGCGCCAAATGACCAGGCAGGCTCGTATTCGACGCTTTCCATGTGCACCTGGTACGGCCCCTCTTTGACCTCAACTTCCTTCTTACAGGCCACGGGACAGGCATGACAGGTCGGATTATTGACCAGAATATGTTCATTGACATATTCACCACTGATCAACTCGCCGCGGTCGCCAAACGAAGTGAGCTGGCTGTTGCGGGTCGGCAGCGCCCCCATCGAATTGGTGATGTTCATCAGCACGTTCGTGCCGTAGACGCTCAGACCACCCTTGCGCGGCGCAGTGACGTTGTTTTCATCCATGATCGTTGCCAGCGCCTGCTCATGCGCCTTCTTGAAGGCATCGGCATCCACCGGGTCGGGGAAGGCACGTTCGGCCTTGATCACAACGGCCTTGAGTTTCTTGCTGCCGCCCACCGCGCCCGTGCCACCGCGGCCAGAAGCGCGGTCGTCCTCATTGATCCAGGAGCCAAAACGCACAAGCTTCTCAGAAGCAGGGCCGATGGCAATCACGCTCAGGTCTTTTTCGCCATAGCGCTCCTGCATGATCTTGACCGTCTCATGGACGCCCTTACCCCATAGATCACTGGCATCACGCAGTTCGACCGTCCCGTTTTCGACATACGCATAGACCGGCTTATCCGACTTCCCGGTGAAGAGCAGTCCATCAAACCCCGCCCAGCGCAGCCGCGCCGCCGACCAGCCGCCGTGATGGCTGTCGGTAATCGTCCCGGTCAATGGACTCTTGGTCACAATTGCCATGCGGCCGCTCATATTGGCACGTGTGCCTGTCAAAGGGCCGTTCATAAAGCACAGCAGGTTATCCGGTCCCAGTGGATCAACCTGTGGCCCCGCCTCCAGGCAGTAGCGCACCCCGAGGCCACGCGCCCCGATGTACTTGCGGGCCCAGTCCTCGGGGATATCCTCATATGTGACCTGCCCTGTGGAGAGGTTGATTCTGCCAACGCGATGTGCATAACCGCCGAGTGCCATTCTTCTTGCTCCTCTCTTAAAGTAGTCTATTGCGATAGCAGCGGCATGTAACGGACACCGAAACAATATAATCCCAGTATAGCACGACTATTTTTCTTAACTCAAATCAACTGCGTCTTTCTGGAAGCGAGAAAATGGAGACGGAGACAGGAGACAATCGCTACTGGACGGCGGACAGCAGGTGCGCTATACTGACACTCGAATAATCGGCTCCCGGTGGTCTTAAGGAAGCGTTGCCCCTTCGCCTTTGAGGGGGCTTTGTGTGTCCCGGAAGGGGTTGAAAGATGTTGGAAAAACTGGCGGGCATTGAAGAGCGGTACAACGAGATCGAACGCCTGATGTCCGACCCGGAAATCGCGATGGACTACAACCGCGTGGCCGAACTGGCACAGGAAAAGGCCAATCTGGAAAACATCATCCAGGGCTACCGCGAATACAAGCGTGTACTGGCGGAACTGGAAGAATCTCGCTCATTGCTGGACGCGGATGATCCGGAAATGGTGGAGCTGGCGGCCAGCGAGATAGATACCCTGGAAGCCCGGCGGACGGAGCTGGAAGAGCGCCTCAAGCAGATGCTGCTGCCCAAAGACCCGCGCGACGACAAGAACGTGATCATGGAAATCCGCGCCGGGACGGGCGGCGAAGAAGCCGCCCTCTTTGCGGCAGACCTATACCGCATGTACACGCGCTATGCCGAAAAGCATGGCTGGAAAACGACCATCCTCAGCAGCAACGAAACGGGTGTGGGCGGCTTCAAAGAAGTGATCTTCGAGATCAAAGGACGCGGCGCATACAGCCGCCTCAAGTACGAAAGCGGCGTGCACCGCGTTCAGCGCGTGCCCATCACCGAGAGTCAGGGCCGCATCCACACCAGCACCGCAACCGTCGCCGTGCTGGCCGAAATTGATGACGTGGAGATCGACATCAATCCCAATGACCTGCAAATTGACACCTATCGCAGCGCAGGTGCAGGCGGCCAGAATGTCCAGAAGAATGAAACCGCAGTGCGCATCACCCACAAACCGACCGGGATCGTCGTCACCTGCCAGGATGAGCGCAGCCAGACACAGAACCGGCTCCGCGCAATGAACATCCTGCGGGCGCGGCTGTATGATATCGAGGAGCGACGCCGCCGTGAAGCCCAGGATTCCGAGCGGCGCAGCCAGGTGGGCACGGGCGAACGCAGCGAAAAAATCCGCACATACAATTTTCCACAGAATCGCGTCACCGATCACCGGATCAACCTGAGCAGCCACAATCTCTCCGGCGTGCTTGAGGGTGACCTCGACATGTTCATTGATGAACTTGCCACCCGTGAACAGGCAGAGCGGCTGGCTGAAGCGTGAGATGAGCAGGACAACCATCGGCACAGCCCTGCAAGCGGCGGTGGGCGCTCTGGACGCAGCAGCATCACCGCAGTTGGATGCACAGTTGCTGCTGGGGCACGTGATGGGGCTTGGGCGTGCGGCGCTCCTGGCGCACCCGGAGCACATCCTGACACCGGCGCAGGCGGCAAAATTCGACAGCTTAATCCGGCAGGCAGCCGCCGGCGTGCCGATCCCCTATCTGACCGGACACCGCGCCTTTTATCTGCATGACTTCCTCGTCACGCCGGATGTGCTCATTCCCCGCCCGGAAACCGAGCATCTCGTCGAGGCAGCTCTAGCATGGGCGCACCGGCACCCGGCAGATGGCGAGGGTCTTACGCTGGTGGATGTAGGCACTGGCAGCGGCGCAATCGCGCTTTCTCTGGCAGCGGCCCTGCCTGCCGCGGCAGTTCATGCCATCGATATCAGCCCTGCTGCACTGGAAGTGGCCCGGCGTAATGCACGCCGTCTGGCCGTGACCGATGTGTACTTTCATCAGGGCGATCTGCTGGCTGCCCTGCCTGAGGCCGTACAGCCCGACCTGATCGCGGCCAACCTGCCCTACATCCCCTCAGACGATCTGGACGCGCTGCCCGTCGCCCGCCACGAACCCCGGCTGGCGCTCAATGGCGGCCCGGATGGATTGGCCCTGATCCGGCGGCTGTTGGCGCAGGCCGTGATGCGAGTCGGCGAAGCATTTTGTCTGCTGCTGGAGATCGGCGCTGACCAGGGCGCGGCAGTTGCCACCCTATGCAGGGAAACATTCCCCGGCACGGCCGTCCGCGTGATCAAAGACTATGCCGGGCACGACCGCGTGGTGGAGGTCACACCATGAGCCGCATTTTCCCCCTGAATCCGAAGACCGTTCCACTGGCCTACCAGGCACTCAAGCGTGGTGAACTGGTCGTCTTGCCGACGGACACCGTCTACGGCGTGGCAGCTTCCGTCCACTCGGAAGAAGCCATCGCCCGCCTGTTCGAGGCCAAAGGCCGCCCCCCGGACAGGCCCATCCCGCTGCTGCTCAGCGATACCGATCGCATCACGCGCGTTTGTGCCGACGTGCCGGAAGTGATCTACCGTCTGGCGGCGGCTTTCTGGCCCGGCCCGCTGACCATTGCCCTGCCCAAATCGCCCGATCTGCCGGAAATTCTCACCCCGCTGCCGACGGTCGGCGTGCGCGTGCCCGATCACGATCTGACGCGGGCCGTCATCCGGGCAATGGGCGGCGCGCTGGCCGTAACCAGCGCCAACCGCTCCGATGGCCCAAATCCGCTGACGGCACAGGAAGCCTACGCGCAGCTTGGCGCGGCAGTGGCGCTTTACATGGACGACGGCCCCGCGCCGGGCGGTATCCCCTCCACCGTGATCACGTTCGACGAGACCGGCACATTGCAGATCGTGCGGGAAGGGCCGATCACGGAAGCCGAACTGAAAGCCGTGATCGGATAGTCTGACACCAAAAACGATGCCCAACGTCGAGCGAGTGCCCGAAATCAGAGACAAGAGGCAGGGCAGGAGACAAGAGACAAGAGACAAGGAACAAAAACGGGCGATCTCCTCAAACGGGGATCGCCCGGCTGTTTTCTACCCGAAAGACAACTTATGCGGCCACAGCTTCCGGCTCAACGACTTCGAAGGTCAGCTTGTCGCCGGATGGATCGACATCCACCAGGATGTGATCGCCGTCGCGCACTTCGCCTTCCAGGATGTACAGCGCCAGCGGGTCTTGCAGCTCACGCTGGATGCAGCGCTTGAGCGGGCGCGCGCCGAACACCGGGTCGTAACCGCACTCGGCCAGGAATTCGCGGGCCGCGTCGCTCAGACTGATCGTCAGCTCACGCTCAGCCAGCAACTGCTGCAGCCGTTTGATCTGGATGTCCACAATGCGCAGGATGTGCTCCTTTTGCAGGTTGTGGAAGATGATCACCTCGTCCAGGCGGTTCAGGAACTCCGGTCGGAAGTGCTTATCCAGCTCGCGCATGATGGCTTCGCGCACGTGCGGATCATCCGCGCCGCCCATTTCCTTGATCAGATGACTGCCGATGTTGCTGGTCATGATGATCACCGTGTTGGTGAAATCCACCGTGCGGCCATGTCCATCGGTCAGGCGACCCTCATCCAGCACTTGCAGGAAGATGTTGAAGACCTCCGGATGCGCTTTTTCGATCTCGTCGAAGAGCACGACCGAATACGGACGACGACGCACCGCTTCCGTCAACTGGCCGCCCTCATCATAGCCCACATAGCCGGGCGGCGCACCAATCAGACGGGCGACGCTGTGACGCTCACCGTATTCGCTCATATCAATGCGCACCATCGCTTCTTCTGAGTCGAAGAGGAATTCGGCCAGCGCCCGCGCCAGCTCGGTCTTACCGACCCCGGTCGGCCCCAGGAACAAGAACGTACCCATCGGACGGTTGGGGTCCTGCAGCCCGGCCCGGCTGCGGCGGACGGCATTGCTCACGGCGCGGATGGCATCATCCTGCCCCACAACGCGCTCATGCAGCCGCTCTTCCATCTTGAGCAGCTTCTCGACCTCGCCTTCCAGCAGGCGGCTGACCGGGATACCCGTCCAGCGGGAAACGACCAACGCCACCTCATCGGCATCCACTTCTTCCTTGAGCATGGGATTGTCACCCTGCAGCTCGCGGAGACGGGCTTCCTGCTCGGCAAGCTGCTTCTCCAACTCCGGGATGATGCCGTATTGGATACGTGAGGCCTGCTCCAGATCGGTCATACGCTGCGCACGCTCCAGCTCCACACGAGCCTGGTCAAGCTGCGCTTTGGTCTCCCGAATGGCCTGGATGGCTTCCTTTTCCGCCTGCCAGCGGGCCGTCAGCGCCCGCGATTCTTCCTGCAGATTGGCCAGCTCTTCCTCGATCTTCTTGAGCCGCTCCTTGGAAGCCTTATCGCGCTCCTTCTTGAGCGCCTCACGCTCGATCTCAAGCTGCATGATGGCACGGTCAACTTCATCAAGAATCTGCGGCTTGGAGTCGATCTCGGTGCGCAGCCGGGACGCAGCCTCATCAATCAGGTCAATGGCCTTGTCCGGAAGCTGACGATCGGTGATGTAGCGGTGACTGAGCACCGCCGCCGCGATCACGGCGCTGTCCTGAATGCGAACGCCGTGATGCACTTCGTAGCGCTCTTTCAGGCCGCGCAGAATGCTGATCGTGTCCTCCACGCTCGGCTCGTCCACGAACACCGGCTGGAAGCGCCGTTCCAGCGCCGCGTCTTTCTCAATATACTTGCGGTACTCGTCGAGCGTTGTCGCACCGATGGCGTGCAGCTCACCGCGAGCCAGCATCGGCTTGAGCATGTTCCCGGCATCCATCGCGCCTTCGGCAGCGCCCGCGCCGACGATGGTATGCAGCTCATCCAGGAAAAGGATGATCTGCCCCCCGGCATCGGTCACTTCCTTGAGCACGGCCTTGAGCCGCTCCTCGAATTCGCCGCGGTACTTGGCCCCGGCGACCAGACTGCCCATATCCAGCGCGACGATGCGCTTGTCTTTCAGGCCTTCCGGCACATCGCCGTTGACGATACGCTGCGCCAGCCCTTCCACAATGGCCGTCTTCCCGACGCCGGCCTCGCCGATCAACACCGGGTTATTCTTGGTACGGCGGCTCAGCACCTGGATGACACGGCGAATTTCCTCATCGCGCCCGATCACCGGATCGAGCTTGCCCTGCCGCGCCAGCGCGGTCAGGTCACGTCCGTATTTTTCCAGACTCTGGAAAGTGGATTCCGGGTCCTGGCTGGTGATGCGCTGCCCACCACGAATGGCGGTCAACGCCTGCAGGACACTGTTACGATCCACGCCATGCCGGGCCAGCAAAGCGTCAACCGAGGAGTCCTCGGTCAGCGCCAGCAGGATATGCTCCGTGCTGACGTATTCATCGCGCATCTGGCGGGCTTCCTGCTCCGCACGGGTCAGCACATCCAGCGCCGCACGGGAAAGCCCGATCTGGCCGCTGGCACCGCTGACACGCGGCTGACCATCCAGCATGGTCTGGACTTCAGCAAGCAGTGCCTCAGGCCGTCCGCCGATCTTGGCGACGACTTCCGGCACAACACCCTCTGACTGCGTCAGCAGCGCCCAGAGAATATGCGCCGGCAAGATTTCTGGATGTCCGGCTTCCATCGCCTGGCGTTGTGCTGCCAGGACAGCCTCCTGTGCTTTTGTTGTAAAACGATTGAGATCCATAGGTTTAATAACTCCCCCTCATGAGATTTCCATCACTGTTCTCTACAGCTTGCAATCATCTTAATGGGGGAGTATATGAAACGCATCAGTAGAGCATTAGAGACACGTAGGATATGGCATTTGCCAACAATTCGAAAATGCCGGGGCGGGTGCTTGACTCGCGCCGGTCAGCCACTGCTCTCTTCTGTCACCTCTGGCGGCTGCACCTCCTGTGTCGCTTCCGGCTGAATGCTCGGCGGTGGCGTTTCTGGCACAGCAGCCGGCGCGACTTCCTGCGTGGCAGGAGGTGCGACGGCATCAGCAGCAGGGGCGGGCAGCACATACCATACCAGATACGTGAAGATGCCAAGCACCGCCGTGATCAGCCACAGTGCCAGCGCGGCCCGCATGTAGCGTTTGATGTTCTTGAACAGGAGCGCCTGCGGCAGGAC
>JALSTC010000780.1 GCA_026983935.1 Ardenticatenia bacterium | reverse complement strand
GCAGATAAAGGTAATCATTATTCCGGAAGCCGCGCACCTGCTGCAAATCATACGGCCGATCGGCGTCTCCCACGCCGTCACCGGCCACAGCAGGCAGCGTCTGCGCCCAGTCATCGGGCTGCCCATCCACGGCTATCCAGGTGACGCCGGCAGGCAGCGGCGGCCAATCTTCAAGGGGGCGCTCCAGCAGCCAGGCGGCAGTGCGCTCTGCCAGCAGCCGATTGCCAGGCAGACGCGGCAGTCCGGCCCCGGTCACGGCCAGGCCATACCCGTTTTGCAGCATTTCCGAATCCCCGAAAACCGCAATGCGGGCGCCGGTGGGCGTGTAGATGCCCAGGGCGGCGACGGTCTGGCGGCCGACGACATCCTCCCCCAGATTCAGCTCCAGCGGCGCTTCACCCCGGTTGATGTTCCGCAGATCGGTTTCACCATAAGCATGGACAGTCTGCAGTAGAGAGTAGGCCTTGCTGTCCGGCCCCAGAGCCTCCGCCTCCATGGAACGCGCGCCCCACAGGGCAACGGGCACGTCGTAAACACGCAGGGGATCGGATACCGGATGTGGAATATAGGGGTCAACTTCGGCAAACAGATAGTTGGTATCCAGACCGCTGGCCGAGTCCAGCGTGAACCATGGCTCCACCAGGAATGTATCCAGCAGGCTGACGCCGTAATCCAGCGACAGCAGGGTGGGCAGCCCTCCGTCAGCACGGTCAGTGCCCCGACGATCATGCCCGGCGGGATCAATAGCGATGAGCAGATGGCTGCCGTAATTGGCCATCTGGAGCCACAGGCGGCCCAGATATTCGGCAGAAATGCTGCGCCGCGGCCCTACCAGCACGATCACATCCGCTTCCGGGGGGAGCGGCTGGCTGAGCCGGACAATTTGAGTGACGGCCCCCTGGGCGCGGAAAATCTCCCCCAGGCGGCTCACACCATCCGGCCCGTTGTCGGCGATAGAAGCCACCTGGAGACGACGGTCCACGACGAAAACAACCAGCGGGCGCCCATCCTGGGCATGAGCATGGCTGCCAGCAAGCCCACTGCCCAGGCCCAGCAGCAGCAAAGCCACTGCCAGGATGTTATTCAGTCGTCGCGGGCACTTCAGATGGATCATCGCCACTGCCCATTAAGTTGACAAAAACAGCCAGCCGTCAGCGCATCACTCACTGAGAAGTCTCGCCCTCTGCTTCAGTCGGTGTTGGTGACGGCGTGAGCGTCGGGGTGGCTGTCGCTGCCGGGGTTGGGAAGGGAACTGATGCCGGCTCCACGTCCAGCAGCCAGGTGACGGCATTGAGCAGAAAGCGGGCGTTATCCGGGTAAATAAAGGAAGCGCTGTTGGGAGGAGAAGTGTTCAACCCGCCGCCGTTGGTGGCAAATTCCCGGTCGCCGACAAGCACCACCCGTGTGCCGGACACCGGATTCTCAAACGCCGCCGCCAGCGCCAGCGGCCCGCGCGTGGTGTCATCACCAATGTTATAGGCAATGACCGCCTCGCCATCCAGATAATCATCATATACGGTCTCACCGTAGAAACTGCTGTTAGAGAAGACCAGCGGCGTGACCGTAAATGCCTGGATAGAGGCATCGACCTCCAGCGAACGGGCCACAAAGAAAGCCAGCGACTCGATATCACGAGTAATGGGATGCTCGGTATTGATGGTCGTGGTCACAAAGTCGGTGATGGCATCGTCCGTCCCGCCCAGAATCTGATCGCCGCCATCTTCCTCGCCATCCAGCGGGCGGGCAGGGATGCCGCTGCCTTCCAGAACGACCACGTCATTCAGCGCACGAATGCCCATATCGCCCCACATCAGGCGGAACAGGCCCCCGGTGCTGTTCAACGCACGCGAGCCATCAATCAGCGGGTCGGCCAGCACCAGCAGACGTCCGTTGTTATTGACATAGGCCCACAGGCGGGCCACCTCATCCGGGGAAAGCGAGGCGGTCGGCCCGGCGATGATCAGCAGATCGGCGTCTTCCGGGAACCGCTCACGCCATTCCAGCGTATGTAGGGAAGCGCCCAGCTTTCGCAGCAGCCCGGCAAAACGCGAAAGCCCCTCATAAGATCGGTCAAAGCGGCTGGCTTCGCCGCCTGCCTCGGTGAAATAGATGTTTAATCCTGCCAGGCTGGGCATCCCCTGGAGCAGGTTATCGGCCTGGGCGACTTCGCCCGGCCAACTGCTGACAAACATCAAAGCTATTGTCAGGAGAACAGCCATTGCAAGCAGTATCTTCTGGCGCATGGTATTTCCCCTCCCAATCATTCTCTTTCCTACTGTATAACAAAATCGTTCTCTACGCCAGAGCAACCGGATTGTTTCGCTCCCATCCTTTGGCAGTTAAGGCACAGGAAAACATCGCCTGCGGTCAGCTTGCGTATAGCTGACCGGTGTTAACAGACAGTGAAGCCGCTGTTATGGCTTTGAGAGGCTGCGGCCCGCCGCTTTTTGTGATGCTGTAAGGTGCCGCTGATATTCTGGTAAAATCAACGTCTGAAGCATGCGTGCAAGGTTCGTGACTGCCATCCCCAGCAACAGACCCGTTTTTCAGCAGTGTGAAAGGAGGAATGGCGCGTCTGTTCCTTGAGCCAAAAGGAACACCGCTGCGTCGCTAACCATGACTGGATTATCACGTTTACTCAGGAAAGCCATCTTACCCGCCGCTGCGCTGCTCCTGCTGCTGGGAGGATACTATCAGCCCGCCAGCGGGCAGGGCGATTCCGCGCCTGTTTCAGATGGCTTCTCTGGCCATGAACTGCAGGACTTCTGGCGATTTTTTGATCCCTATGCGGCCCGCGGGCCAGAAGAAGCGCTGTCTTCGATCGAGTTGAACGGCAGCAACCTCTGGCTCAATGTGCCCGGAGGCACATCACATGATCTGTGGGTGGGCAGCAACCTGGCTCCGCGTCTGCTCCAGCCTGTCCCGGATGAAGATTTCGGTATCGAAGTGAAATTTGAATCCGTGCCCTCGCAGCGCTTCCAACTACAGGGAGTGATCGTCCAGGAGGATGACGACACTTATTTGCGGATGGGGACTTACCATACCGGTGACACGCTGAATCTCTTTGCCGGGTACGTTGACGGCAGCAGCGGGGATATGTTTCTCAATGATCCCCTGCAGATCAGCGCGGATACCGACCGGGTCTTCCTTCGCGTTGAACGCCAGGGCGATGACTGGACCTTCAGCTACTCCTTTGACGGGGAAAACTGGACGGCCAACACTTTCAGCCAGCCGATCACGGCAACCGAGGTCGGCTTCTATGGCGGGAATCACAATCCGTCGCCGCCTTACCGCCTCAGCGCCGATTACTTTATCAACCTCGCCAGCCCGCTGGAAGATATCGATGAACCCCTGCCGCCTCCCCCTCCTCCGGCCACCCCACCGGAGATAGACGTCTGGTACACAGATGAGAACGGGGCGCTGAATTTCGGTGTGCCGGGCAACCCGCAGCGCTGGTTAAACGTGCTGGGTCGGATCAGCGATCCCGACGGCGTGGATGAGACGACGGTGGCTTATGCTCTGGATGATGGGCCGCGTCAGCCGCTGCGGTTGGGACGCGACCGGCGACTGGTCGACGAAGGCGACTTCAACATTGAGATTGACAGGCACGCGCTGACGCCGGGTACACACACCGTACATATCTTTGCCAGCGACGTGACCGGCATAGAAGCCGTCCGGGAAGTCCCGCTGAATTACACCGATGACACGACATGGCCGCTGCCTTATACGGTTGACTGGGAGAATGTGACGCTTATCCCGGACGCGGTGCAGGTCGTGGATGGCAACTGGCGGCTGGACCTGGGCGGCATTCGCATTATTGATGCCGGCTATGACCGCCTGCTGGCACTTGGCGAAGAGCACTGGGAACCCGGCTACGAAGCCACGATCGAATTCACAATTTTCTCCGCTTTTGGGGATAACGGCATCGGCCTGGCGACAGGCTGGCAGGGGCACGGGGGCGACGAACGCCCACGCATTGACTGGCCGCTGGAAGCCGTCGGCTGGCTGCGCAACTTCCCGGATCAGACTGAACTGCATATCGCGACCTTCCCCGGCACAATCCATGCCAGCCAGCCGCGCCCGGAAATCAGCGCAAATGTGACCTATGTCCTCCGTGTACGGTCGGAGCCGCTGGGCAACGACACAAGCCGCTTTTCAGTCCGCCTGTGGCCCCTGGAGGAAGATGAACCGGCGGAGTGGGATATTTTCGCCAATGTCCCCACGCGGCCCGGTTCCGTGCTGGTCATCGCCCACAAGGCCCGCCTGTTCTTCGGGGACATTGCGATCATACCGCTGGCGGAGATTGCCACCCCTGCTGAATTCTCCGCAACGACTGTCTCCGAAAGTGAGATTGCGCTGTCCTGGGCCGACACGCCGGATGAAACCGCCTACCGCATCGAACGATCGAGTGACAGCCGGAATTGGGAGCTTGTGGCCACAGTTCCCGCAGACACGACGACCTATATAGATGCAGATTTGCCATGCGGTGAGTTATTCCGCTACCGGATGCAGGCCTACCGGGCCACAGATACCCGTTACTCACCCTATACGCCGGAAACCACGGAAGATACTGCGGACTGCCCGCCTACGGTGGTGCCAACGCCCAGGGGGTTATAGCAGCCATGCGTCCGCAGTGAAGGGGTAGAGGCAGACCCCTTCGACAACCGAGACGTAGCCCAGGGGGGCGGCAGAACAGCCGCCCCTGTTGATGGAAAAGGGGAGCCGCGTGCGTTTTGCCCGGTTTTTATAACAGATTGGTTAAAAGAGGGCGGTTTTTTCGTTAAGAGAGGGCGAAACTGTTACAGTTTGGTATGGAGAAACAAATCTATTGTAGCGGTTAATAGCCGCATTGTCCTATCCAAAAAGCACTCCCCGGCATGTAACAATTGGTTCGGCGATAAATAACTAGCGTACAGTGAATCGCTGGCTGCCACAAGAGCCTGTTCATAAATTTTTCGTGAATTCTGCCGGCAGGGAGGTCGGCATGTCCAGGGGCCGGGGCAGCATTTCGTTCAAAAAGCTGAAGGAGCGAGGAATGCACACCAAAGCTCATCGCCATCTTGCAAGGATTGTGCTGGGTATCGCCCTGGCAGCAGTTTTCGCAGCACCTCTGGGTTTGTCCATTAACGCGCAGGGAGCGCGTGTGACCAACGGCCTGCTGGCTCTCTATACTTTCGATGAGGGCAGCGGCAGTATAGTACGGGATGTTTCCGGTCAGGGAACACCCCTTGACCTGACAATAAACAATGCCGGCGCGGTAAGCTGGACCGGCGGCGGGCTTGCGCTGAACAGCCCGACGCAGATCATGTCTTCCGGCGCGGCCACCAAAATCACCGACGGCGTACGTGCCACCAACGCCATCACGGTAGAGGCCTGGGTTGCCCCGGCCAACACCGTTCAGGATGGCCCGGCACGCATTGTGTCACTTTCCGCCGATACACAGAACCGCAATTTCACGCTCGGTCAGGGGCAGTGGAACGGCCTGCCCTCCGCGCTGTACGGCATGAGGCTGCGCACAACCGAAACCGATAACAACGGCCAACCAGATATGTTCACACCCGATGGCTCGTTGACCACTGCCCCGACACATGTGGTGTATACACGTGATGCCGGGGGAACGGCCCGCCTGTATATCAACGGCTCAGAAGTCGCCTCAACCACGGTGGGGGGCGATATGAGCAACTGGGACAGCAGCTATCCGCTGGTGCTGGGCAATGAGGTCACAGGCGACCGGCCCTGGCTGGGCCAGATGTACCTGGTCGCCATATACAACCGCGCCCTCGATGCGGGTGAGGTCAGCCAGAACTTCGGCGCAGGCATGAATGCAGGCGATGCGCCGCCCCCGCCGACGGCCACGCCGATCCCGCCGACCCAGACACCTGTGCCGCCAACGCCGACACCGATCCCGCCAACCACAGCGCCGGATCAGCCAACCCTGACACCGGATCAACAAAATGGCGAACCGCCCACGGCAACACCGCAGGATGCCGCTCCGACGCAGGAGCCAGCCCCCACTTCTGCCGGGGGCGGGCAGCCTGTTGCCGGAGGGCTGCTGGCACTATATACCTTCGAAGAAGGCGGCGGCGACATCATCCATGATGTCGGCGGTGTTGGCCCACCGCTGAACCTGCAAATCTTCGATCCCGGCGCGGTGCAGTGGGGAGCCGGGGCACTCCGCGTCACGCGGCCGCTGATGATCACCTCCATTGATGCGGCCACCAAGATCACGGATGCTGTGCGTGCAACCAACGCTTTCACGCTGGAAGCCTGGATTGCCCCGGCCAGCACCGATCAGAACGGCCCGGCACGCATCGTGACCCTCTCCTTTGACCCTGGACAGCGTGACTTCATGCTGGGCCAGGGGTTGGGCAGCGGACTGCCCGCCGATTTATACAGCACATGGATGCGCACCACCGCCACAGACCTCAACGGCCAGCCGGGGCTGGCATCGCCAGCAGGCTCACTTGCGGCGGGGCGGACTTATGTCGTGTTCACACGGGATGCAGCGGGCATGGCGCACCTGTATATCAACGGCGTGGAAGTTGCCGCCGCGCCCACCGGGGGTGATGCCTCCAACTGGGACAGCAATTACTACCTGGCACTGGCCAATGAAATGACAGGGGATGCGCCCTGGCTGGGGGATTACTACCAGATCGCGCTGCACAACCGCGCCCTGACCCCGGACGAAATTCAGGCAAATCTGGCACAGGGCGTCAGCGGCTCTCTTCCAGAGCCACCCACGGTAACGCCTGTCCTGCCGACGGCCACTTCAGTGCCGCCGACGATGACACCGCCGCCGCCAACAGCAGCCGCTTCTGAGCCAACGGCCACAACCGACCCACCAACCGCGACACCCGTACCGCCAACGGCGACAGACGTCCCACCGACCGCGACGCTGCCCGCACCTTCCGTGCTGACGCTGCGCGTAGAGATGGAAAGCGGGGCGGTCAGCGGTCCGATGGTCGTGCTCAGCAGGGACAGTGCCTCCTCATGCGCCGTGGTCGGCGTGCCGGAGGGCGGTCGCAAA
>JALSTC010000779.1 GCA_026983935.1 Ardenticatenia bacterium | reverse complement strand
CCACACGATCGAACTGTAAATCTGCCACGAACTGCAGCAGGGCCTCGAACTCGGCTTCCGTCTCGCCGGGATAGCCCACAATGAACGTCGTCCGGATCGCCAGATCGGGCATCTTTTCACGCATGGTGGCCAGTGTGCGGTGAACCCATTCTACGTTAGCCGGGCGGCGCATCCGCAGCAGGGTGTCACGGTGGCCGTGCTGCAGGGGGATATCCAGATAGGGCAGAATCTGAGGGCTGCTGGCCATCACGTCAATCAGGCGCGGCGTGACCGCTCCCGGATAAGCATACATCAGGCGGATCCAGGGCACATCCGGCACGGTCTTGATCAGCGCTTCTAACAACTGTGCCAGACCGTCCTTCATCCCCAGATCGTGGCCGTAGTCCGTCAGGTCCTGGGCGATCAGGATGATCTCGCGCACGCCCTCATCGCGCAGCCGCCGCGCCTCATCCAGAACAGCCGCCATCGGTCGGCTGACCGCCGTGCCCTTGATGGCCGGGATGGCGCAAAAGGCACATGGCCGACGGCAGCCGTCGGCGATCTTCAGGTAGGCGCTGGCCCCCTGACGGGCGGCTCGCAGCACCCCTTTCTCATCCCTGCCAACCGTGCGAGCTTCATCCGGCAGATGGTAGAGCGGCTCCGGGTGGCGGCGCGCACGCAGGCGGCGTACCAGATCAACAATATCCATCCAACGCCGCGTGCCGATCACGCCATCCAGACCGGGCACTTCCTTCACCAGCACTTCGCCGTAGCGCTGTGAAAGGCAGCCTGCCGCAATAAGGAGCTGCTCCGGTGCTTTGCGGGCGGCCAGTTCGCGGAGCGCCTCGATCGATTCACGGCGGGCGCTCTCGATAAAGCCGCAGGTATTGACGATCAGCACACCGGCGGACTGGGGATCGCCGGAGCCATGCATCCCCGCTTCTTCAAGCAGTTGGGCCATGCCCCGCGAATCAACGGTGTTCTTGGCGCAGCCCAGGCTGAGCAGAAAATAGGCGTCGTTGTGTTGTGTCATGTTATCCCTGTTTTTGTGGTATCGGTGTGCTGGTGTAACGCGGCGGCAGAATGGCCGTCGGCGAAGGCGAAACGGTGGGCGACGGCGTAACCGTGTTGGTAGGAGTGGCCGTGGGCGTTGCCGTAGCCGTCGGCGGCTGGCTGGGCGGCAGAGTCGCCGTTGGGCTGGCCGACGGCAGAAGCTCTTCTGTGGCTGCGCCGGGGATGGGCAGCGGCGTCGGTGACGGCACGCCTTCTTCCCCTGTACCCGCCTCACCTGCGCCGGGGACGGGCAGCGATGTCGGGCCTTCCTCTCCAGCAGTACCCTCAATCGTGGGCGAGGGTATGGGCGTGAAAGTCGCCGTGGGCGCTTCATCCGGCGTGGGTGTGAGCACCAGATCGGGCGTGAAGGTGGTGTCAACGGCTTCGCCGCGCAGTCCCAGCCGCCCTATCGGCAGATTGTTAAACACCACATCCAGCCCCGCGCCGTTGCTGGCCTGAATATCGAGCACCTGCTGAGCCTGGTACTGCACCGTCGTGCCGGGCCGCAGCAGCCCCTCAAAGACGACCACCCCATCGGCTGTAATGCGTGTCCATGAACGCCCGACCACATTGATACTGACCACCACGCGGTCGGTAATGGGCTGGCCGTCGGCCACGACCGGCAGCCCGGAAGCCGGGGTCGCCGTCGGTAAAAACGTCGCACTGGGCGTCAGGGAAGGCACGGTCGGCAGGATGCTCAGCAGTTCCGGGCCTTCGACCGCCGCCTGCTCGATCAGCAGGCGCTCGATCAACTGCGTGCCACCGAAGCACAGCCCGGCGATCAGCACCAGCCCCACAACCGCGCCAAGCACAACGCCGATCCGGCGGCCCTGTCCGCCACCTTCTTCCGGAAGGAGCGCCCCCCCTTCCAACGGCACTTCCTGCAGCAGCACCGGCTGTGACGAGGCGGGCTGCCGCCACGACAGCCCACCGGACGCCTGCACCGCGGCGTCAAACTGCGCCAGGATGGCATCCTCATCCAGCTTGAGGAAGCGGGCATAATTACGTAAAAAACCGCGGGCCTGCACAAGGCCCGGCAGGTTTTCATACGTCCCCGCTTCAAAGGCAGCCAGGAACCTGGCCCGGATGCGGAGGGTCTGCTCCACTTCTTCCAGAGTCAGTTCCCGGGCCTCTCGAGCGGCACGCAGTTGTTGTCCTAGCGCCTGGGCATCCATGCTGGCCCGTTCATCTGTGGTGGTTTAGCATACGATGCAGATGATGCCGTTCAGCGATCGAGCAGGTCGTGCAGATCGCCGTCAAACGCCGCCAGGAAGCGCCGCCATGCGGCCACCTCCTCTTCATCTGGCGGCGCTGCATCCGTGGTATCGATCTCATCGAGATACGCCAACACCACGCTCTCCGTCCCACAGACCGAGCAAAACGCGACCAGCGTCCAGGCGTCATCCTCCCGCCCGATGACGTACACGTCCTCCGCGCGGTAGGCGCTGTCACATTCTGCGCAGCGCACGTGTTCGATCAGGTGTCGGATCAGCATCTCGTGATCAAGATCGGGATCAGCAGCCATAGGATATTCGCTTATCCAGCGCTCTCTTCGACTTCGGTTTCGCCAGCAGGCTCAAGCGGCTCGGTCGCAGCTTCGGTTTCCTCGATAAGCTGCTGGATTTTTTCCCCGGCCAGTTCGGGCGCTTCTTCGATCTCTGCTGCCTCATCCTCTTCGGCGGGCGCTTCTTCACCTGCCTCAGCGGCAGCCCGCGCCGCCAGGAAGTCTTTGAGTTCCTCCTCGCGCACGATGATCACCCGCAGCTTAGGCGTGGTTTCACTGCCCAGGCGCACGAGGACTTCGTGCTCGCCCAGTTCACGCAGCGCATGCTGGCTGATACGGCGGCGGTTGATATCCACGCCGGTTTTTTCCCGCAGCGCCTCAACGATGTCCATGGTCGTCACAGAGCCGTAGAGCTTCCCGTTTGCCCCGGCACGGCGGCCAAACACCAGCTCCGTGCCGTCAATCTGACGGGCCAATTCGTTGAGTTTGTTCTCCAGGGCAGCCTTGCGAGCTGCAGCGGTTTCGCGGAGCTTGGCGTTTTGTTTCAATGCGCCCGGCGTTGCCTTCACTGCCAGCCCCTGGGGGATCAGGTAGTTACGGGCAAACCCATCGGCCACATTCACCACTTCACCCGCGACTCCGTGCTTGTACACATCAGCCGTGAGAATGACTTTCATTGTTTGCGGTTTCCTTCCTTCACATAATGTCGACTGGCTATCTTACCGTATCGTCCCCCCTGCGGCAAGAGTCGCTTTTTTTGAAGCTGCACATATGTGATAAAATCCATTTTGACCTCTCGTTGTGGCAGTGGCTGGTTCAATGTTTTTCCACTAATACATTTGAGGTCTTTTGTCTACTGCTCCCCTGACACCCCTTGCACGCACCCAGCTTGAATGAGGACACGCATACACCCCAGAGGTGCCCCCGCTCCGCCGACACCCTGTAGCCAACCAATCTTTTGCCGGATCGCGCTGCCCTGTTGTATGATGGCGGGCTATGACTGACCAACATAATCGCCCGATTCTGCAGGCGCTGGCCCTGCTGCTCGTGCTGGCGACGTTCGCGCTCACTGCCGCCGTCAGCCGCCAGCCATTCGAGCGCCTGCCTCATCTGGAAGACGAAGTGGCCTATCTCTATGAAGCGCGCATGTTCGCCGGGGGGCATCTGGTCATCGAATCGCCGGAGCCGCGCCGCTCCTACTGGCAGCCGTTCGTCATTGACCACAACGGCAGGCGCTTCGGCAAGTATGCGCCGGGCTGGCCGCTGCTGCTGAGCGTGGGTGTGCTGCTGGGGCAGCCCTGGATCATCAACGCCTTTCTGGCGGCACTGTCCGCCGCGCTGACCTATCGGCTGGGGCGTGCGATCTTCGATGCCGAAACAGGGCTGATCGCCGCCCTGCTGACGGCCACTTCCCCCATGTTTCTGCTGCTTTCCGGCTCCCTGATGTCTCATACAGCCTCCCTGTTCTTCGGCACGCTGCTGGTCTTCGCCCTGTGGCGGCTGGAAAAACGACAGCGGGCACGGTGGGCGGTCACTGCCGGGATTGCGCTGGGAATGCTGCTCAACACCCGCCCGCTGACGGCGATCGGGCTGGCGCTGCCGTTTGCGCTGGCGGCAGGATGGGCAGTTGCGCGGGGCACGTGGGCGCTGGTCGGCAGGCGTCACAACAACCATCGGCACACATGGGGCATTTTAACCCGCCGGGCGATCCGCCTGGCGTTGATCATGGCCCTCACGGCGCTGTTCGTCGCCGCGCTGACCCCGATCTACAACACGGCTGCCGTCGGCAGGCCGTTTGCCAATCTCTACACACTGGTCTGGGACTACGACCGCATCGGCTTCGGTGACTGCTGCGGACGCAGCGGCCACACCCCGGAGAAAGCGCTGCTCAACATGCAGGCCGACCTGGCGCTGTGGTCATCCGATCTGTTCGGCTGGCAGATGCACACGGCGGCTTACAACTGGCTGGTGGAGCGGACAAGCTGGTGGCTGGGCCAGGGCTTGAGCTGGGTACTGCTGCCGGTCGGGCTGATCGCCGCACGGCGCAAACGATGGGCATGGCTGCTGGCAGGCATGTTTGCGGGGCTGGTGATCGTGCATCTGTTTTACTGGATCGGCGCGCAGGTCTACAGCGCCCGCTACTATGCCGAGGCCATCCCCGCGCTGGCGATTCTCAGCGCTGCCGGGATTACCACGCTGGCGCGGCGCACATCGCGAACGGCCGTCTACATCGCCC
>JALSTC010000778.1 GCA_026983935.1 Ardenticatenia bacterium | reverse complement strand
CCTGACCGCGCTGGACGCGCTGCGCGACGGCCGTCCGGTGCTCATTCTGGTCACGGGCACAGAACAACGAAGCTGGCGCGACTGGGGCACTTACATGGCCCTCACCAGCCCATACCTGGACAGCGACGTGGTCGCGGCACGTGATCATGGCGCGGCAGGTGAGCGGGAAGCGATTCTGTCGCGCTTTCCGGACAGACAGGTGTTATATTTGACAGTAGAAGGCACCCTGCAAACACACGAATAACGTCCACGCAGCCACGTAAGTTTGCTGTTTATCCGGTATACGAAAGACCGATGGGCTACAGACCGATTCGGGGGCACATCCTCAAACTGGAGAACAATCCTCACGCGCTGGACTTTCTGGGCGACGCGATCATCGCACGCGGCTATACCGTCACACAGGCGCGCACCTACGATGAAGCGCTGGACGCCATACGCGATCACCTTCCCGATCTGATCATCGTCGTGGACAACCTGGATCGTGGGATAGATGCGCGCTACTGGCTGGAGCTGCAGCACACGCACCCGGACAGCCGCGTGGCGATGATTCCGCTGGTGATTCTGGCGGGGGCGGCACAGATGGAGGATTTCAAGGGGCAGGCCATTGCCGGGCGCGTGGTCATCCTGCCGCTGCCGGTCAATCTGCGCACTCTGGAAGAAACGCTCCGCGCCCTGATCTGGCCCTGGGGAAAGCTCTCATCGGATTGACAGGCCGAGATCGCACATTCCCCTGTTCTGCCACAACGGCCAATATACCCCACAACCCGCACCGCCCCGCCACGTACACATAGATAGGACACACCGGTACATCACGCACGCTTACAGGAGTGATTCATGCGTATCATCGTTCACACGGGCAAAGGCGGTGTCGGCAAGACCAGTATCTCCGCCGCCACTGCGCTCCGCTGCGCAGAAATGGGGCTGCGCACCATGGTGATCAGCACCGACACCGCGCACAGCCTGGCCGATTCGCTGGACGTGACCATCGGCCCGGAGCCTGTACAGATTCACAACAACCTGTGGGCACAGGAGGTAGACGCCCGCTATTCGATGGAAAAATACTGGGGCAAATTCCAGGAGTATATGGTCAAGTTGTTCACGCAGCGCGGAGTCGAGGAGATCGTCGCCGAAGAAGTGACCATCCTGCCCGGCCTGGAAGAAGGCGCACATCTGCTCTGGATCAACAAGTACATGGAGGAAGGCAATTTCGACATACTGATCGTGGACGCCGCGCCCACTGCCGAGACGCTGCGCCTGCTCAGCCTGCCGGACGCTTCCCGCTGGTGGCTGGAAAAACTGCTGGCCCTTTCCAGGGGAGCGAGCCGCATCCTGCGGCCCATCGGTAAGCTGACGATGGGCGCAGAACTGCCGGATAATGATGCCTGGGATGCCGTGAAGAACCTGTTCGACACCCTCGATCGGGTGCGCGACCTGCTGGCCGACCCCAAGATCAGCAGCATCCGCCTGGTCGTCAATGCGGAGCGCATGGTCATCAAAGAGACGCAGCGCACTTACACCTACCTCAACCTGTACGGCTATCCAACCGACGCCGTGATCTGCAACCGCATCATCCCCGACAGCGTCACCGATCCCTACTTTGCTGCCTGGAAAGACCTCCAGCGGGATAACCTCAAACTGATCGGCGAGGCTTTTGGCGATCTGCCGCTGTTCAAAGCGCCGCTCTTTGAGCGTGAGATGGGCGGCCTTGACGCCCTGCGGACACTGGCCGAGGCGCTCTATGGAGACACCAACCCGGCGGCGGTGCTCTTCGAGGGCCATACGCACCGCATCGAACCGGACGGCGAGGGCGGCTACATCCTGCGCGTCCCCCTGCCCTTTGCGGACAAGAATGATATGGACGTCTACCGTTCGGCAGACGAACTGACACTGCGCGTCGGCCCGTACCGCCGCAACATCGTCCTGCCCTATGCGCTGCACAACATGGAAATCGGCCAGGCCCGCTTTGACGAGTCGGTGCTCTGCATTCATTTTGTCGCGCCATGACTGCCCGCTCACCCGCCTCCCTGTCGTACCGCCTGAATCGGCTGCGCTATCTGCGCATCCTGCACTTCTTTGGCCGCCTGACCACAGAAGCCCTCTGGTGGTATGTGCTGCTGCAGCCGCTCGTCGGGCAGCGGCTGGTGCGGATGGGCCAGGCGCGGCGCTTTCGCCGATGGGCACGGGACTTCCGCAATCTGGCCGTACAGATGGGCGGCGTGATGATCAAGCTGGGGCAGTTCGTCTCCAGCCGCGTGGATGTCCTGCCGCCTGAAGTGACCGAGGAGCTGGCCGGGCTGCAGGAC
>JALSTC010000777.1 GCA_026983935.1 Ardenticatenia bacterium | reverse complement strand
CGCATTGTCTCTACGGTGCTGGCCCATGAGGGCATTGGCCTGATCGTCAGTTACCGCCTGATGACACTCAAACAGGGGAGGGGAGGGATGCTTTCCCTGTCCATCGGCCTGTTGTTTGCCAGTTTTCTGTACGGTGTGTATGTCGCCTTCCGCGCAGGGTTCACTGTGAGCGCGTTCGGGATCGGCGCAACGGCCAATGCACCCCTCCTGGGATTTGGTTTCTCAGTGGCGTTCGGGCTGTTCCTTTTTGCCGTACATGCTTTTCTGATCTCCTCGGCGGACGCACGCGATGTGCGGATGTCACACCTGGAATGAGTGCTGAGTGATGCGCACGTTTCCAATCCCGGAAGAAGCACCGCTGTCCCGCACCCAGCGCTGGGCAAATATGCTGGCTGTGGTGACGGCTGTGGTAGGGCTGGCATTCGGGTTCTTCTTGAAAGGGCAGGTCGTTGGCGGGACGGTAACTTTCCGCGATCTGGCCGCCGGGATTCTGGCACGGTATCCGGACGGCTGGCTGCTGGATACGGCGGGTGACTATGTTTTCCGGGTGCGCGATCCCGAATCTCCTGGCTTCCGGACGACATTGCAGGTTGCCCTGGAATCCATTGGGCCGGATGCGACCGCGCGGAATATCCTGGACGCCCTGACTCTGGAGCGGGCGCAGACTCTGGCCGCCTATACCGTGCTCAGAACTATTCCCGATTTCGTGCTGCCGGACGGCGGCCAGGCGACTCGGCTGGAATACACATATGTGGCGGCGGAGACAGACCCATTTCTGGAAAGCCTGCCGCAGGTCGTTTACGGCGTGGATGTCGTGACGATCAAGAGAGGGCAGGCCATTATTGTGACATTTCGAGTGGAGGCAGACCGCTTTGATGAAGAGGCCTGGCGGCTGGATCAGTTCCTTGCCGCACTGGAATTCTAGCGCCGTCCGCATTGCCGCTGTAGCCGTTATCTTGCTGATGTCGCTAATCGGACAGCACGGCGTGACCACAGCGCAGACGGTGGATTTTGCCAGCATTGCCCGGGCCACGGTTTTCGTTGCCAGTGTTTACGATGTGCCCGGCGGGCGGGCCACATCTTGTGTGGGGTCCGGCACGCTGGTCAGCTTTGATGGCCTGATTCTCACCAATGCCCATATCGTTGCTGACAGTGAGCGCTGCCCGGCGGATGATATCGCCATTTCCCTCACCCTGCGGCTGGATGAGCCGCCTGTACCCATCTATTACGCTGATGTGGTGAATCACGATATGGGGCTTGATCTGGCTGTGTTGAGAATCACGCGCCAGATTGATGGGCGTATCGTTGATCGGGATGCCCTGCGCCTCCCGTTTGTGGAACTTGGCGATTCGGATCAATTGCAGTTGGACGATACGATCGCCGTGTTTGGCTATCCTGGAATTGGTAATGAGGCGGTTACATTGGCCAGGGGAACGGTGATTGGTTTCACGGCGGAGGCGCGTGGTGGTGAGCGGGCCTGGCTCAAGACGAGTGCCACGATTCTGGGGACGATGACAGGCGGCGGTGCGTATGATCAGCAGGGACGCCTGATCGGTGTTCCGACCACTGCCCCGGCCAGCACGGCGGATGCTGCACTGGACTGCCGACGTGTGCAGGACACCAATGCTGATGGACTTGTGGACAGCCGTGATGCCTGTATCCCGGTTGGCGGGTTTATCAATGCGCTGAGACCGTTAGCGCTGGCACGTGGCTTGGTGCGTGCTGCGCAGTTGGGGATTCGCGATGGCGGTCATGCGTTTTCAGGGCAGGCCTCTGCGACTACGGGGGGCGAGCCGCAGTTCGGGCCGATTTTCTTCTCGCCGGGAGTAAACGAGGCCGGGCAGCCAACTACCTTCGTCACGGGGATGCCTGCCGGGACGAACAGCCTCTATCTATTTTTCGATTACGCCAACATGCATCCGGGGGTTGTTTATGAGCTGCGGACAACGATCAACGGCATTCCCAGCCCACTTTTCAGTCAGGCACCGGCTCTATGGAGCGGCGGGACACGCGGATTGTGGTACATCGGCAGTTCCGGGCAGCCCTGGCCGAACGGCGTTTATGAATTCACACTGTTCATTGAAGGACGTCCGGCAGGGAGTGCACGCATTACGATTGGCGGCCCGGCGGAACCTGCCCCGGCGTTTGCGGATGTGGTGTTCGGTTTGCTCGATCTGCAGGGCAACATCCTGGGGAGCGGATATGTGCTCCCCGCGGGGAATGTGGCCAGCGCACGGTTTATCTATCGCAATATGACGGATGGCATGTCCTGGACGCAGGTGTGGTACTATGAGGGAGTCGAAATACGCCGCAGTGCAGAAACCTGGAATCAGGGCGCGAGCGGCTCGACGACGATCAGTATTCAAAATCAGCAGCAGGGCCTCCTGCCTGGACGCTACCGGCTGGAGCTGTGGATTGCGGATCGGTTGGCTACCGAGGCAGATTTCATCATTGCCGGGGCGCAGGAAAGTGTGTTTTCTCAAATTTTTGAGAACGTGCGGGTGGCCGATCAACTGGCTGCCGGAGCGCCAGCAGGCACGGTAGCTGAGAGTTTCCCCAATACTATCCCTGGTTTATATGTCTTTGCGGACTGGCGGCTGCTGGCTTCCGGGACACCCTGGACATATCGCTGGCTGGTGGATGGCGAGCTGTTGTTTGAGCGAGTCGAAGATTGGGCGGGGCCGGAATCCGGAGAGAATTTCTGGCTGTACCTCGGTTCAGACCTGCATTTGCCGGATGGATCCTACACGTTGGAAGTCTTGCTGGGCGACCTGCCGTTCATTTCAAGGACGGTCGAAGTCGGTCTGGGGCAGCTCCCTGTAGGGCAGGGGAATGAAGCGACCGGCGTTCGTCTGTCCGGACAGGTGCTTGACGCAGAGACGGGTGAGGGTATCCCTGGCGTGCTGTTTATTGTGTTGAAAGCGGAGTTTTCGGTCGAGGACTTTGTGTGGGATGAATCACAGGTGCTGGGAATGTCATTGACCGACAGCCGGGGGGAGTTTGAGATTGCGCGTCTGCTGCCGCGAGATGCATTTTACAGCGTAGTTGTTGTGGCTGACGGCTATTTGCCAGTGGGAGCGGATGGCATTGAGATCGGCCCGGATGCGCCCGGACAGCTTGAACTGCGGCTGGAAATGAATCGAGACTGGCGCTGATGAGCCAACGTGTGCGTATTGATGTGCTGCTGGTGCAGCGGAAGCTGGTCAAGAGCCGGGAGATCGCACGCCGCCTGATCATGGCTGGCGAAGTCACAGTTAATGGGCGTCTTGTGGATAAGCCCGGGACGCGCGTCCCGGATGATGCGGATATTGTGCTCAAGGCTACACCGCCTTATGTCAGCCGGGGTGGAGAGAAGCTGGCCGCTGCACTGGCTGCGTTCCCGGTGACAGTGGCCGGTCAGGTGTGTGCAGATGTGGGCGCGAGCACAGGCGGCTTCACGGACTGCCTGCTCCAGCATGGCGCGGTGCGCGTTTACGCGATTGACGTGGGCTACGGCCAGCTTGATTATCGGCTCCGCAAGGACGGGCGGGTCGTTGTCATGGAGCGCACGAACGCGCGTTATGTGACCGCGCTTGATGAACCTGTGAGCCTGGTTACGGTGGATGCCTCGTTCATCTCACTGCGATTGCTGCTGCCTGTGATTCGTGGTTGGCTGACACCTGTTGCCAGCGTGATACCGTTGATCAAGCCTCAGTTTGAGGCCGGAAAAGCTGATGTCGGTAAGGGTGGTGTTGTACGTGATCCCGCTGTCCATCGTCGTGTATTGGGCGACGTGCTGAAATCTGCTGAGCGGCAGGGATACGTGGTGCGCGGCTTGATACGCTCACCGCTGAAAGGCCCTGCCGGTAACGTGGAGTTTCTCGCCTGGCTGACTGTCGGCACTTTGGAAGACCAGCCGCCTTCAGTGGATGATCTGATTGAGACGGCGTTGGATGTAGAGCGTTGATCGTGGTCATAATCAGGCCGAATCCATCGGTTGCCGTTGCTCTGTGCATGTCGGGCGGATTCAGGTATACTCCTGCTACTGTCTTTCCTCGCCGAATGATTGCCCGATCTGGTAACTGGTAGCTTCTCATGGAAGAAAAAAACATCCGCAACTTCTGCATTATTGCACATATCGATCATGGCAAGAGCACATTGGCTGATCGCCTTCTGCAGTTGACCGGCACGATCTCTGACCGCGACATGCAGGAGCAGATTCTGGATGACATGGAGCTTGAGCGTGAGCGCGGCGTGACGATCAAAGCATCGGCCGTGCGCATGATGTATGACGCTGAAGATGGCAGGCAGTATGAGATCAATCTGATTGATACGCCCGGCCATGTGGATTTCTCCTATGAGGTCAGCCGGGCGCTGCTGGCCTGTGAGGGGGCAGTGCTGGTTGTGGATGCCAGTCAGGGCATAGAGGCGCAGACGTTGGCGAATCTCTACATGGCGTTGGAGCATGACCTGGAAATCATCCCCGTTGTGAACAAAATCGATCTTCCTGCGGCACGCCCTGAGGAAGTGGCGCAGGAATTGGAAGATTTGTTGGGCGTGCCCGCCGAAGATGTGATCCCGGTCTCGGCAAAGACTGGCGATAACGTCAAAGCCGTACTGGAGGCTGTTGTCCGGCAGGTGCCGCCGCCGGGTGGTGACCCCGATGCACCGACGCGGGCGCTGATCTTTGATTCACACTACGACTCGTACAAAGGCGTGATCGCTTACGTGCGTGTGGTGGATGGCGTCCTCTCTCAAAAAGATACATTGAAGCTGATGGCCACAGGTGCACAGGTTGATCCCATTGAGATCGGCGTGTTCAGCCCCGGCATGCTGACTACCGGGATTCTACGGGCCGGGGATGTTGGATATGTCGCCACCGGGCTGAAAACAGTACATGAATGCCGCGTTGGAGATACGCTGACAACAGTTCGAAATGCTGCAGCCGAGCCGCTTCCGGGTTATCAACAGGTCAAGCCCATGGTTTTTGCGGGGTTATATCCTGTGGACAACGATGACTATGATGCCCTGCGCGATGCGTTGGAGAAGCTCCAGCTTAATGATGCCTCGCTGGTGTTCCAGCCGGAGACGTCACAGGCGCTGAATTTCGGTTTTCGGGTGGGGTTCCTGGGGCTGTTTCATATGGAGATCGTCCAGGAGCGCCTGGAGCGTGAGTACGATCTGGACATTCTGGCGACCGCACCCAGCGTGGAGTATGAAGTTGTGCTGCGCAGTGGTGAGACGATCACAATTGACAGCCCGGCGGAACTACCTGATGAAAGTGTGATTGAAGAAATCCGGGAACCCTGGATGAAAATTCAGGTTTTCACCCCGCAGGATTTTATCGGGCCGATTATGGAACTGGTGACCAAGAAGCGCGGCGTTTATGAGACAATGGAATATCTGGATGCTTCCCGCGTGATGCTGACTTACCGGATTCCACTGGCCGAATTGATCGTGGATTTTTATGATCGGCTGAAGAGCATCTCGCGTGGTTATGCCAGCCTGGACTATCAATTTGACGGCTATGAACCGGGCGATCTGGTTAAGCTGGAAGTGTTGGTCAATCAGCAGCCTGTGGATGCGCTGGCACTGATTGTGCATCGCGAACAGGCTTACCACAAAGGGCAGAAGCTGGTCAGCAAGCTCAAGCGTCTGATCCCACGCCAGTTGTTTGCTGTGCCGATTCAGGCAGCGGTTGGCAAGCGGGTTATCTCGCGCGCGAATGTCAAAGCCCTTCGGAAGGATGTGCTTGCCAAGTGCTACGGCGGTGATGTGACTCGCAAGCGCAAACTTTTGGAAAAACAGAAGAAGGGCAAGAAACGCCTGAAAATGATTGGCAACGTCGAGGTGCCGCAGGAGGCTTTCATGGCCGTCCTGCGCCTCGACGAGGATTAGGCGTTATTGTGCAGCCAGTGCCAGGCAAGTGCCATTCCCCAGGTGCTGGCCCAGATTGCAGGACGCCCTGCGCGCTCCCCAAAGCGATAGATGCGCGTTTTCGTGGTTTCCGGCGTGATCACGGTGATGATTGTGCCGTCGGAACGAGTGACGAGCGCAATGCTGATGTCCGCGCCGGACTGTTCACGGATGTGACGAGCGGCAAGCTGGCCCAGTTCTTCCGCTGAAATAGTGGGGGGCGCATCCAGCGCTGCGCAGAGGCTGTCTGCATCGTCGAATTGCTCAGCGCCGGCGATCACGTCAGTACTTTCCGCTGCCTCACTGAGGCGTTCCTGAAGTTTCCTGCCAATACCTGTTTCACTGACTGCCAGCCGCATATGATGGCGCTGCAGCTCCTGGATCAGACTGTCCTCAATCCGATCTTTGTCAGTCCCGTAGATGAAGCTTCCGACTCGCTCTCGCACCTGTGCCTCAACTTCGGCGATCATCTGGTTTGCTGCCGCTTCGTCCTCAGCCTTGGCCGTGATGCGAATGTCTACCTGCCCGGTGTGGGCCGCCAGCCCGACGGTTGGGTTTGTCAATGTCATCAGGTCAGCAATGGCTTCATCTATGCGGCTTTCTCCGATGCCTGCTGTGCGCAGGACTCGTGCTTTGATGACGCTGGTCAGGTTGAAGCGTTCGCGCAGATAGGGGAGTACGGCGCTGTCCAATAGATATTTCATCTCGCGGGGTACACCCGGCAGGCTGATGATGACGCCCCGCTCGCTTTCCACGATGAAGCAGGGAGCCGTGCCGACCGGATTCTCGATCGCGATAGCGCCCCTGGGGATGTAGGCCTGCTGACGGTTATTTTCGCTCATCCGGCTGCCAAAACGCGCAAAGCGCTCCGCGATCTGGTCAAGCAGTTCCTGATGGAAGACCAGCTCACGTCCGGTGGCGGCTGCAACGGCCTCGCGCGTCATGTCGTCTACTGTTGGACCAAGGCCGCCTGTTGTAATGATGATGTCGGCCCGATCGAGTGCGATGTTCAGTGCATTGGTGATACGCTGCACATTGTCACCCACGCTGGTGGTGTAGAATAGATTCAGTCCGATATTGCGCAGCGTGCGGGCAATGTGGGCGCTGTTGGTATCAACGATTTCCCCCAACAGGATTTCTGTGCCAATACTGATGATCTCTGCGTTCATTTGTGTGTTCTCATTCTTGATGTGTGGCATGTCCCTTAAGACCGTGTGCA
>JALSTC010000776.1 GCA_026983935.1 Ardenticatenia bacterium | reverse complement strand
AACACTGGCGGTCGAATTCGGCACAGAGGGCGACCTTGAAGCCCGGCGCTGGCAAAGGCGGCTCCACGTGCTCAATGTGATGCCATTTGACGTGGCGTCCGAGGCACTTGCTGCCGTCCTTGCTGGTGAGGCTGATGCCGCGCTGGTGGATGCTATCTCTGCACGGCTGTGGCTGCGCGAACATGAAGGGCTGGCCATCGCGCCGGAGTACGTCACGCACGATCCTTATGCAGCCGCTGTTCAGGTCGGGAATGCTCAATTATGGGAAGCGATCAACGCAGCCCTGGTCAGGCTCATTGAAGACGGCACAGTAGACAGGATTATTATGCGGTGGCTGTAACAGCTAAAGAAGAGGCAGAAAAAAGCGGCAAGCGGCGGGCGACGAGCGAAAAATTCGCGGGAATCCGCTTCTATCAGATTACAATGTACCCGAAGCAAAAAGCATATGTCATTCGAGGAGAGAGCAATGCCTCACATTCGGCATAAAGACGACTGCACGCCGTTCATCAGTGAGCACGGCGAGATCGTCTACGAACTCATGGGGAACTCGGCGGGGGGCAGCACACAGCACAGCCTGGCGCATATTGAGCTGCCACCGGGCAAAGCCTCACGCAAGCACTACCATCCTGAGGCGGAAGAAAGCTATTTTATTCTCAGCGGCAAAGCCCATCTGATCCTTGACGGCGAGGCATACACGCTGCACGCCGGGCAAAGCGTCGCCATCACATCGGGAATGGTGCATCAGATATTCAACGACGGGACAACTCCACTGCATTTCCTGGCCGTGTGCGTCCCATCATGGACGCCTGAAAACAGCATCTACCTTGATTGAAAGCCTGCATTAGCAGGGCAACTATGCCCTGCTACACTGGATATTCCTGTACTTCCTGAAGCTGCAGGTCGGCGTCATAGATAAACTTAGCCTGGTGAAACGGCTGGCTGAAGTCCATGATATGGGAGAAGAAAACAGCATCCGCTCGCGGGATAGCCAGTTCTGAAACCTGCGCCAGCGGCCACCAGCGCAGCAACCCTTCTCGATCATCCGACACAACGTCACCATCGCAGATTTCGGCGGCATAAATAAACAACAGCCACCGCCATTCTGGCAGCGGCGAGACCAGTGTCGTCATGCCCCGAAAATGCAGCTTGGCGGCTTCAAGGCCGGTTTCCTCGCGAAGCTCACGGCGGGCGCATTCATACGGCGATTCGCCCGGCTCCACTTTTCCGCCCGGCGCAACCCACAGCCCCCGATTCGGTTCTTTACGCCGGCGCATCAGCAGCACGCGATCCCGGCACAAACAGTAGATCAGTGTGCCCAGCTTCATCACCATCGGCCAGCCGCCTATCCGGCGGGCACCGATGGCGCTGAAGGCTGCCCGCGCTCGCCTTCCCCGGCACGTTCCGTGCCACGCAGGAAGCTGAATGTGCGGTCCAGCAGCCGGAGCACCACATTCTGGTTATATCCGGCCAGGAAGCACAGCACCCAGAGCAAGAAAGGATACTGGCCCAGCATCTCAGGATCGCTGAAAATACCGGCGCTCAGCGTGGAGACGATACCCGCACCAAAGACCAGCGTCATCAACAGGCCCATCACAAGGCCGATCACCGGATTCATCAGATACCAGGACACATGGGCCGGATCGAAATCCCGCAGTTGGATGGCGTGCTTGTTCAATGTGAAGTAAGCGTTGATGATTGCACCCAGCATCCCGAACAACGTCGGGTGATACAGCAGGCCCAGTATCTCCACGCCAACGACGCCGCTCATGAACTGCCAGAACCACGGCTGTGCCGCCATCAACAACACCCAGAGGATCAGCATCAACAGCAGATAGCGGATGATACGCGGCTTATATGTGGCAATATCCCGGCGGATTTTGGCGTCCCGTGCCAGGTCTGTCCGCACACGGTAGATAATCGCCCGCACATCATCATAATTAGCCCGGCTCTGTAAAAGCAGCGTGCTGGCTTCCAGCAGCTCCTTCTGGTAGATATCCGTCAGGCGGCGGTCCCCTTCCACAGACTGGACAATCTGCCCCTGCAGGGTTTCAATCTCATTCCAGGCTTTTTCAATTTCCTCGTCCGTGACCAGTTTTTCCAGCAGAGAAGCGTCCGGGACAATCTCCTGGGCCTCTGCGAAAAGCTCATCAGCGGAGGGCCGCGAGGATACTGGCGTCAGACGCCCGGAGTCAATGCGGACATCCTGCGGACGGATCACGGTGCTGACCGGCTCAAGCTGGCCAACGTCTTCGACCCGCGCAGCCAGCCCACCGGCATCATTTCCGTTGCCATTCCCATTGCCGTTACCATTGCGTGCCGCCGCTTCAAAGAAGGCCAGTTCTTCATCCTCGCCCGGTTCAAGAACAAGGCCGTTTTCTTCTTCCTCTACCGTCGATGGCTGCTCAGCCGCAGGAGGCTCCTCCGACACGGCCTCTTCTGGCTCAGGCAGAACCTCCGGCATCATCGGAGTCAGCGCTTCAATCTCCGGGTGCAGACGGTAAGCCTCTGCCATCACAAAGTTTTCGACGATCGCCGCTTCGAACTGTGGAAACGCCTCGGTTTCCTCGCCGGCTGCGCTGCCCGGCGGTACAGGCGGAAGCTCATCCTCCAGAGGAACAGACTCCTCCAGATCATCAGGCGCTGCTGGCGAGCCTCCCAGCAGCTTGGCTCGCTCTGGCGCGGCGATCAAATCCTGCGCGGCTTCATCTTCAACCTGTGCAGTCGGCAGTGCAGCCTGCTCTGCCTCCGCCCTCGCAGGCATATCTGCATCTGGCGGCGAAGTGCCATACAGAATTTCCCACCCTTTGCCCCGCAGCGAAGCCCGGGGATGGGAGGCGTCATCGTAGGGTGTGCCGCTCATAGGCGATCTCCTGTGCTAACGCGCGATAGGCCTGTGCAGCCGGATCATCTGGAGCGTACTCCAGCACGGATTGATATAGAATTGGGGATTCTGCCAGTGCATCGCTGTCGGCAATCACTGCCCGGAATGTCTTGCGTGGAAACACCGCCCGGATTTCGTCAATGACCTCCCGCGCATGAGCAGATTCGGCTGTACACATCGTCCCCAGGATACCCAGCAGTTCCAGTTCCGGGTTCAATCCCTGCTGCACGCGCTTCAAGGTGTCCAGCAGCGTACGGACACCGCGCATGGCCAGATACCGGCACTGCACCGGAATCAGCAGTTCACTGGCCGCCACCAGCCCATTTGCAGTCAGCACCCCCAGACTCGGCGGGGTATCTATCAGGACATAGTCAAAAGGGATATGGCTGTCATCCAGCGCACGACGCAGCCGAAAGACAGCCTCGCGGCCCGCCCCCAGCTTCAACTCCACCGAGGCCAGGTTAAGGCTGGCCGGGATCAGGGCAATGGTGCCGCCGACATGCGTCAGCACCCGCGCCAGCGACACATGATCGTGTATCAGCAGGGAATACGCGCTGTGCTGGACACGATAGGGATCGACCCCCAGCGAGGCAGTCAGCCCACCCTGTGCGTCCAGGTCAATCAATAACACCCGATAATTGAGTTCTGCCAGCGCCGCGCCCAGATTAAGCACCGTGGTAGTCTTACCAACGCCGCCCTTTGGATTCGCCACTACGAGCTTTCGGGCCATAAGGATCTGTCCTTGCGAGAAGCGTCTCGACGCTAACGGGCATTATAACACAAAGGCTATTCCGATGTTGAAGCATGGGGGGCCGCCTGCTCCCCCATCGGCGCAACCGATAGACGGCCTTCGAAATCCTGCAGATGAACACTGCCCGGCGTCAGATGGAACACCAGATAAGCATCCGACGGTACGGTCAGCGTGAGATCGGCATATGACAGCGAGCCAACAACCGGCCTGCGCTTCAACACGACATAAATCCCGGCGTCATCGCGTTCCGTGGTCCACTGCCAGCCGAAAGCCTGGCGCAGGTCACATTCGACCTGCACACGGTGTTCCGTTGTACGCTGCACCGTCACACGGCTGTGCGCGGCCCGGATGTAGACGGTTATCGGGCCGGAAACTTCATAGGCCGCCACCTGCCGCCGCCGCGTGAGGTCAGGCAGCGACCGCACAGCCGCCAGAATATCAAGAAGCCAGGTTACTGTTCTCAACATGCATCATCATCATTCGTTATCAACAAGGCGCTGCTGCAGAAAAACACGGCTATTTTTCAAACGTCGTGCGCTCCAGCCACGCAGCAACGGCCTGCGCAACGGCCTGTGGCTGTTCCAACGCCATCATATGCCCGCCGCCTTCGATAGTGACCAGTTCTGCGCGGGGAATGTGCTCGGCCAGATAAGCACTGAACTTGTGCGGGGTCATCCTGTCGGCTGTGCCGCCGATGACCAGCGTTGGTGCAGCGATCCGCTGAATCTGCGTCATCACGTCAAATGTATTACAGGCCAGGTAATCTCCATAAACCACCTGCGGATCATTGGCGGCCATGCGTCTGCGACCCAGGCGCCGCACCTGTTCCGGAACATCTTCCGCCCACATCCATGTTGTCAGCAGTTCGTAAATCGCGTCCGGCTCGTTTCGTACACGGGCCAGAATGTCCGGGTGCACGCGCAGCTTTGCACCGGTGCCGATCAGGATCAGCCCGGCCACACGCTCTGGATAGTTGAGCGCCATCACCTGAGCAATCGCGCCGCCCATGCTGTGCCCCCCAACAATGGCACGGCGGATGTGCAGCGCATCAAGCAGAGCCACCATATCCGCGGCATAAGCACTGACCGTCTGGCGGCCCGGCCCCGGACTGCGGCCATGCCCCGGCAAATCCGGAACCAGCACCGTTATACCCGGCAGTCGGCGCAGTTCAGCAGGCCAATCCAGATGCGAACCGCCCGCCCCGTGAATCAAGAGCAGCGGCGGATAATGTGAAAGTGAATCGCGGTGCTCGGCAATCCACAGCTTTCTCTGCTGAAGTGCGACTTCTGGCATGAGATTCCCCTATCGCCAGTACGGTGAACAGCACCCATTATAAAAAAATCGCCCTGCCTGGGAAAGCAGGGCGATTCGTCACGTTCTCGGAAGAGAAGACAGCGCCGCCTCAGCCGCCAAAAGCCACCGTCACCGGGGCAGCCGTCACGTCGCCTAACTGAGGCACGACACACTGGCCAAAGTAAACCCAGCCGCTCGCGCCGGTCGCGGTAACCTGCAGCCACGTGCCATCATTACTGCGCCCGACCACGTTGAGCGTAGCCCCGGACGGGAGCACGCGCAGCGACGTAAATTCCATACCCGGCCCGGAACGCAGATTCTGACGGCAGGCAATGCCGATTATCGGCGAGCCGTCTGCTGCAGCGACGATCGGCGGTGGCGGCTGCTGCGCGGTTGCCGCCCCGCCGTTCACATCCGGCCGCCCCTCAAAGACGACTTCGATTGGGGCAGGGCTGAACTGCTGCGGCCCGGCATTGACACAGCGCCCATTGAACACCCAGCCGTTCAGGCCATCACCGGACGCAACGTGCAGCCACGTTGCGTCATTACTGCGTCCATGGATCGTGAGCACCGTGCCGACTTCCATCACGGAAAGCACAGCCGTCTCCGTGCTGGCTCCTTGCCGCAGATTCTGACGGCAAACCAACTGCACGGAACCCCCTGTAGGCTGCTGAACAACCGCGGTGCCCCCACCGCCAAACGGCGGAGCCGTCTGTGACGGCACTTCACCGGCACGCGCCCCGATGCCCGCGACATCGAAAAATGCCTCTTCAATCAGCACGCCATTTTCATAGAGATTGGCCTGCACACGGTCATCATGCAGATAATACAGATCAACCCGCCAGATGCCGCTGCTCATGGAGGTGATCAGTCCGCGCGGGCCGGGAATGCCGACGGCATTCATGTCCACCAGCCCCAGCGGCTCCCCGGTGTTGTGATAGAACTGGTAACCGTAGGGCTGATTGTAGACCACCAGCGGGGAAGCAGGATGATCGTAGCCGCCCCAGACACGCGGAGCCGTGCCGGGCGGATCAAGCGGTGGGAGCGCTGCCTGCGCCGTACCGCCGCCAGTGCCACCACCAGCACCACAGGCCGGCAGTTGAATGGTGCCGTTCAATGAGAAGCCAGCACCTGTATTGAATATGCCCCATGCCGTATCATTGGTTGCCGTATAATTAATGGTCACCGGAGAGGCCGATGAATACCCGGCCCCACCGTTTAACGGCACGGTAAAGTCATCTTCTGGCCCCTGGCCGTTGCACTGCGGTGCATTCGGCTCTGACGCGGCACATGACACATTGATGGTGGGAATAGTGACAGCGCCTGCAAAATCGATGTGCCCCTGACGCACCTGTCCATCCCCTGTACCGTCGTCGGTGATGCGAATTGTCGCCTGAGTGCAGTCTGGTGTAACACTGAGAACTGCGATATCAAGCACGGCAGCCTGCGCCGCCCTCTGGTGCGCCTGTAAGCCGACTCCGACCAGGGCAAAAGTAAGGATCACGAATAGGGCCACCCGAAGAGTGAACCTGCCTGAATAATGCCGTATCAGCCCCCTGATTTCTGGCATGAATACCTTCCCTTCTCTACACTTGCCATGCAGAATGCAGGCATAGACATTTTCATTCACGCTTTAGTCTTTTTTTATTGTAGCATACTCACGGCAATTGTGGATAGCACCCTGGGGTCACTAGTGTTAGAGTTTTTATACACTTCCGCAGTCAGCACTGAATGCTACAAAATAATCCGATAAATCTCATACACCGCATCGGCGTACCACAGCTCCAGTATCGGACATCCGCCCTGATACTCCCCGGACACAAAAACGATATGCGTGACACCATAGGTCGCAGCCAGCATCTCAATCATGTCACAGGCTTCGCCATCCTCTGCCTCATAAACAGCCTCTACCTGCCGAAGCCGATCGTACCATTCGATAACCTCAGTATCCCTGTACGGGTGTGACTTGAAGTCCACAAAAACAGGCACGCCTGTATAGAGCCGAAAGTCTTCCATTTCCAGGGGAATGAGAAACATATCTCCCGCATCACTATGATCCCGCACAAATTGCATCATTGGGGCTGCTGCCGACGCCTCGCGAGCAGAAACCTGCGCCAGCGTCAGCACGGCTCCGCTGAAAACAGATACTGCGATCAGGGCCAGACCCAGGGCAAACAGCACCCGGCCCCCGTTTCGTTTTAGA
>JALSTC010000775.1 GCA_026983935.1 Ardenticatenia bacterium | reverse complement strand
AGAATGCCGCCGCCGTCACAATGCCCACATAACCCACACCGACAACACAGATGTTCTTCATATGCCTTCTTTCTGCCTTCCCTATGAAATGAACGTGATATCACAATTTTTCTGGCGGACAGCACGTGATCAGGCCGCCCACCTGCACCGATAAATACAGTGTCCTCTGGCATCATGATCCTGCAGGACACCGATAAAAACACAGGCCGCTGCAGGTAGAGCGACTCCACCCGCAGCGGTCACGTGACCAGACTAATGAATCATCGCCGCGGAATCCGAGACCAGCATGATACGCATAAACCAGCCCTTCGGCGATTCGGCCATATCTCCCCAGTAGTAGGCGTATTCCTCCCACGAGTCATAGCCCAATTCGCGGATTTCCCGGCTGGTGAGCTGCTCGCAGTCCACCATGCGAATTTCCACGACCTGCACCTGACAGAGCATCTCATCGCTGTCCAGCGGGCAAACGCCCAGCAGGTCGCCCTGCATGGTCGTATACGCGCCAAAGTGGCTGACCTCATTCACACGCTTGCCGTGCTCCCAGGTGCGCCACATCTGCAGATTGTGCCACGTCTCGCCCACGCGGTACAGATCAGCCCACGTGGCGACGGTCAGCATGGCGGTTTTTGTCTGCGCATCCAGAATGTGCTCCGGACGGGCCACTTCGATCAGCTTAAGCGGTACATCTTCAAATGCATCGGATTGGTTGTTCAGTTCTTCGATCATCATCGCCTTACCTGTGCGTGCGCGGTCACGCTGACCGCCCGCATACCGTTAAAATGGTTCACCGTGCTTCCATTACTATTTTCGCAGACCTGCGCCCAATTTCAACTGCGTAATTAGTCCCACGATCCCAGGGATAGACCTGGCTCATACTGGCCCAGTACAGGCCGCTGACGGGGGTGCGGATCGGGGGGATGCGCTGCGACTGGTTGACGAACGGCACGGGCTGCGCATACGGGGCACGGAACACCCAGCGCCGCCGAATCCAGTCCGGCGAAAAGGCGGGGTTGACCTTCGTCAGCGCGGCAGTGAAGCGCTCGGCCAGCGCATCCTCGCTGATCTGGAAATACTCATGATCGGGGGGCACGTAGTCGCCGAGATAGACGATATGGTCGCCGCCAAAATGCTCCGGCGGCAGATAGTTGGTGTGCTCCACCAGCGCCAGGAAAGGAAACGGGTTTTCCCGGCGGTCAGGGCTGACGGCGGGCAGATTGAGCCAGTACGTGCCGTCGGTCATGAGCTGCCGCTCCAGCGCCAGAATGACCACCACCGCACCGATGCTTGTCAGGTCGCGTACCTGCGCGGCATAGGGATCGGGCAGATCGGGAACCATGCGCAGCAGCAGGCCCGGCCCCGCCGTGCACAGCACCCGGTCAAAGCGTCCACCGTGACCGCCTGCCGTGACAGTCAGGCCGCCGGAGTCCTCCGGCGTGATGCGGGTGACGGGGGTGCTGAGATGAATCGCCGCCCCTGCCCTGCGCACGGCCTGCGCCAGGTCTTCCAGCATGGCCTGAAAGCCGCCGATATATGTGCCCAGCTTCGCCGTGCGCTTGTAAAGCCGCGCCCACATCCAGGCCATATTCACCCGGTCGTAATACACGCCGAATTTGCCGATCAGCAGCGGACGCCACAGCACCTCATAGGCCTGGTCACCCACTGCCCGCCGCAGCCAGGAATCGGCGGTGTGTTTTTCCAGCGTGATACCGTTCCTGTACAGAGTCAGCAGGAAAGCCACCAACCCGAAGCGCAGCCGCGCAGGCAGGGACATCCCCGGCATGGTGAGCACATTGGCTACCCGTGAGAGCAGCGGCGGGCCGGGCAGCACTTTTTTATCCGCCGGAAAGATGCCGTCTTCCCGCCAGATACTGGTTGTCGGCCAGGGGAAGATCACCTTATCACTATGCCCGATCTCCGCGATCAGATTCAGGATGTCGGTATCGGTGGCAAACCAGTGATGGTAGAACTTCTCCAGTGACCAGTCCCAACCGGGCGCTTTGAAGCCCGCCGCCAGACCGCCCACTTCTGCGCCGGCTTCATACACCGTCACCTCATGCCCGGCACGGGCCATGTCCCAGGCGGCAGCCAGTCCTGCCGCCCCTGCGCCGATAACCGCGATCTTCATCCGTTCGTTCATCTACAATGTACCGCCCTCAGATACGCTTCGTCGCCGCCGCGACGGCCTGCTCCGCACGGGCAAAATCACGCCATCCCTGCCCCATGCGCAGCAGGTAGAACACGCCCGCCGCTGTCACCGGTGCCCAGAGCACCGCGTGCATCACCACAGCATAGGCGGCGGCATCGGTCGCCGTGACGCCAAAGGCCCGCAGCACCAGGGCGACAATGCCGTGAAATGTGCCCACGTAGCCCGGCGTGGTCGGCAGGATGGTCGCCAGATTGCCCAACCCGACGCACAGCAGCAGCACCAGAAAACTCACGTCAAATGGAAAAGCCCGCAGCACGATCCAGTAGGTGCTGGCTTCCACCGTCCAGCTCAGCAAGGACGCCCCAAAGGTCAGCAGCAGGTCGCGAGGACTGCGCAGCGCCTCCAGCCCATCCATCAGTTGATCGGCCAGCCGGATCAGCGGCTCATGCAGGCGGGACGGCGCGAATCGCCCGATCAGGGCGGTGTACAGGCGGCGGGTCAGCGCCGGGCGTAAGGCCAGCATGAAGAACGCCAGCAGCGCCAGCACAAACAGGGCCGTCAGGATGTAAATCCCCTGCCGGATCGTCGGCTCGTCAAATTCCACGAACACCAGCGCCACGAAAACCAGCACCAGCATCGTGATCCCGTCAAAAATGCGCTCGACCAGAATCGTGGTCAGCGTGGCCGGGATGTTCGTCCCCTCGCGGCGGTTGAGCAGATAGGCACGTACAACTTCCCCGATGCGGAAGGGGTAAACATTGTTGCCCATATAGCCCACGATCACCAGCGGGAACAGCCGCGCCGGGGGCACGTCCTGCACAGGCCGCAGCAGATAGTACCAGCGCCAGGTGATGATATAGGCGGCCACGAAGTAAACCGCCGTCGCCACCACCAGCCAGCCGACCTCGATCGTGCGGATGGTGGCCCACAACCGCGCCGGATCAAGCCCCTGAAAGCCGATATAGAGGAAAACGGCACTGATCAACACACCCAGGCCGACCAACAGCCAGCGTCGCATCATCACATTCCATATTCTGGCACAGTAACGCCCGGAGCAGCAGACCCCGGGCCGGACATGCCGGATTGTACCCCACATGCCCTCCTGCAATCAATACACATCCGGCGGCAGAAGTCCTCACTGCAGACAGCGGCAGAATGTCTGCATTTGCTCCCATGTCAGAAATATTATATATAAGAGAAGAATTGTATACCTGTTATGGTGATTCCGCACCTGCTGCCAGAGATCATCGGTTAATGTGGAGGCTGTGATGTACCAGAACGATTTTGAAGAAGAACGTTATGACACGAATCTGCCCACACCGCCGGGCGGCTGGATTGGCCGCATCTTTATCCTGTTCTTTGAGGGCTTCCGGCGCAGCACCCGCCGCAGCGTGGAGAACCGCGCCCGGCGCTGGATGTACTGGAATGTGCCGTTCCTCCGCACCTTCATGCGCTTTCGCAATGCCGGGCCGCTGGGCCGGGTCGGGATCGTGATTCAACTGATCATTTCAGTCGGGCTGATGGTGGTCGTGGCCCTGGTTTTGTTGAATGTGGTGCAGACCACAGACCTGCTGCAGGCCGTCCTGCCGCGCTAGCCGGGCGTGACGGTATCCTCGTCTTCATCATCGCCTAACAGGAAGGCCCGCCAGGGTTCTTCCTGTTCCTCGCTGGCCTCTTCACGGAGGGGCATCGTCGGGCCTTCCAGGTGGCGCTGATCCGCCTCTTCTGCGCCTGCGGCTTCTTCTTCCTCAGACTCCTGCGATGGCGCCGCTGCCGGGGCTGCCGGTTCCGGCTCCGGGCGCGGAGGCGGTGATGGCTTTGCCTCAGGCACAGGGCGGGGAGCAGGCGGCAGTTCGATCGCAGCCGTCGGTTCCGCAGCAGCGGGCGCCTCGCCTTCCTCTTCCTCCACCAGATTGATGTGAACGATCGGCGGGCCGGCCAGCCGCAGCCCGAGCTGCTTCTCGACCAACTGCTTGAGTACGCGGGTGATTTCTTTCTGCTTCTCCGGGACGACAATATCCGCCCGCGCACGCACGCGCAGTGAGATGCGGGCATTGCCATTTTCGGCTGCGACTTCCGCCTGGGCCGCGATCACGTCCGGCACCTCGTTGACACGGGCATTGATCTGACGCTGCACGGAGTCAATGCTGACTTCCGTCCTGGCCCCGCGCACCCGCACCATCAGACCCTCAGAGCGCTGAGGCCGCAGCAGACGGTAGATCAGGCTGATCAACAGGGCGTCAATCAACAGGGCGACGAGCAGTTGCAGCACCCGCATCGGCAGGCTGGCATCATTCAGGCGGGTGGCGATGTCGAGGATCAACTGCGGCGCGGCCAGGAAAGCCGTCACGGTCAGCATCAGCAGGATAATCCCCAGGATAGCCAGCAAACGATTGATCAGGCGCATGTCAGTTTGCTCCTACGTACCGGACGACAACCAGCGTCCGGTCATCGAAAAGCGCCGCGCTGCCCACGAAATCATCCACCGCGGCGACAAGCACATCCAGAATACCCTCGGCAGGCAGATCGGCCACCACTGCGCTGTGCAGCGCATCTGCAAGGCGGCCTTCCCCGAAGAATTCACCGTTTTCGTTCTCGGCGTCCGTCAGCCCATCGGTATAAAAGAGGAGCACGTCGCCGGGATTCAGTTGGACAGGACAGGAGTCCAGCGGCAGGTCTTCGAACCAGCCCAGCGCCCGCCCCCCCTTTGGCAGCCACTCAATCCGGTGCTCACGGCGGCGGTAGAGCAGGGGCCGGTTATGCCCGGCGTTAACGCCAACCACCTGACCGCCCGGCTCAAAAACCGCGTAGTACACCGTGACAAACATGCCGGTCTCGCTGTCTTCCATCAGCATCAGGCGGTTGGTGCGCCGGATCGTCTCTGTGGCCGAGGGGGCAGAAATCGCGTTCCCCCGGATCAGGCTGCGGGCAATGGCCATGAACAACGCAGCGCCAACCCCTTTATCCGCCACATCTGCAATCACCACCCCCAGCCGATCGTCATCCAGGCGGAAGACGTCATAAAAATCGCCGGAAACTTCACGGGCGGAATGCCAGTCTGCCGCAATCTCATAGCCGGGCAGCGTCGGCACGCGATCCGGCAGCATGCTCCGCTGGATTTCATAGGCCATGCTCAGTTCGCGCTCCAGCCGTGCATTTTCCACCGTGATGCGGTGCAGGCGGGCGTTCTCCAGAGCGATGCCCGCAATGGCAGCAAAGGAGGCCAGCAGGTCCATGTCTTCCTGCTGAAACACCCCGGCCCGCAGGCTGTTATCCACATATACCACACCGATCAGGTCGCCCTTGACTTCAATCGGCACACAGAGAATCGAGCGCAGCCCCAGAGCGATGATGCTCTTCCCGGCCTTGAAACGCGGGTCGGCTTCCGCGTTATTGGTCAGCAGTGGCGCGCCGCTCTGCACCACATGGTTGACGATGGTCGTGCTGTACTGAAATTCAGGCGATTCCAGCTCTTCCTGGTTGAGGCCGCGAGCAACCTTAACCCGCAGTTCGCCGTCATCATCGCGCAGCATCAGGAATCCACGCTGTGCCCGCGTGACTTCGATCACCTTGTCCATCACGGCATCCATGACGACGTTCAAATCCAGGCTGGAGTTAATCGCCTGGTTGATCTTATACAGGGTTTCGAGGTGTTCGGCAGTGGTTTCGAGGCGCTCGCGCTCGCCACTCATGGGGTTTCCTCCCGGCTGCCCGCCGTCATGATCGGCAGGCGCATTATAGCATCGGCAGGGGGGCGTCACCACAATTGCCCCTCGCCCCCGCTGTGGTAGCATTACCGGAGGAAAATGCCATCCACGCCATCACCGACGGAGAAGAGGAACCATGTCAGCGAAAACGATCATCATCACTGGCGCATCCAGAGGGTTGGGCGCAGCCATTGCCCGCGCAGCCGCCGAACTGGGCGCAGCAGTCGTCCTGAACGCCCGTTCAGCGGAGGCACTGGAAGCCGCCGCCGGGCAGATCGCCGCCGCTGGTGGCACGGCGCTGGCTGTCCCCGGCGATGTCAGCCGCGACGATGACTGCGAGCGGCTGGTAGATGCCGCAGTGTCTCGCTTCGGGCGGCTGGATGCGCTCGTCAACAACGCAGGCATCCTGGAACCGATCGCGCCCATCGCCGAGGCCGACCCTCAGGCCTGGCAGCGGAGCTGGGCGGTCAATGTGCTGGGGCCGGTGCTGATGACACGGGCGGCCCTTCCCCACCTGCGCGAGTCCGGTGGACGCATCGTACACATCTCCAGCGGGGCGGCCAACCGTCCGGTCGTCGGCTGGGGGGCGTACTGCACGACCAAAGCAGCCCTGAACCACCTCAACCGCGTGCTGGCCCTGGAAGAACCGACGCTGACGACCATCGCCGTGCGGCCCGGGGCGGTAGACACACCAATGCAGGGCGTGCTTCGGGAGAAGGGCGCGGCGGGCATGACCCCCGAAGAACATGCCCGCTTCATCCGGCGCTATGAAGAAGGCGACCTGCTGCCCCCGGAGCTGCCGGGCCGAGCCATCGCCGTGCTGGCGCTCCATGCGCCGCATGAATGGAGCGGCGAATTCCTCTCCTGGGATGATGATGCCGTGCAGGCCCTTGTCCGGGAGGCAACAGCAGCCCGCTAAAGCGGACGATCTGGTCGGACAGGGGGTGGTATGGTATCGTTGCCGGGAAAACAGCCTGCTGATCGTACATGTGGGAGGATGCCCGAATCATGCCTGTAGAAGCCGTGGTCTTTGATATGGATGGTGTGCTGGTCGCCTCGGAGGATTACTGGCGCAAATCCCGCGAGGAATTCGCCCGCGATCTGGGCAAGGTCTGGACAATGGAAGACCAGCGGCTGGCGATGGGCCGGAACACCGTCGAATGGGCACGGGTGATGCAGGAGCGGCTGGGCATTGATATGCCGGTTGAGGACATCATCGCCGATATGAAGCGGCGCGTGATCGCCCACTATGAAGAGCGTCTGCCGGTCAGACCTGGTGCGCTGGAAGCCGT
>JALSTC010000774.1 GCA_026983935.1 Ardenticatenia bacterium | reverse complement strand
ACCACGCCCGCGAAGTCGCCATCGAACTGACTCGCCGCAGCCGCGGGATCGTCATTCCGGGCAGCGCCACACCCTCCATTGAAAGCATGTATGCCGTCCAACGCGGCCTGTACCAGCGCATCGTGCTGCCCGTTCGTGTCATCGGCCATCAAGGCCGTGTGCTGCAGCAAACGCAGGCAGATGACAGCCCGGCGCTTTATCGGCCCGGCAATCCAGATGACGCGGTGACGGTTGAACTTCCCCTGGTGCAGGTGGTGGACATGCGGGCGGAGCTTAAAGCGGGCAATACCAGCATGTTCAGCCGGGCCTTGCAAACTGCATTGACCGAAACCCTGGCACGGGGAGAGCAGGCCATTTTATTCCTCAACCGACGGGGGTCTTCCAGCTATGTGTTTTGCCGGGACTGCGGCTACGTGGCGAAATGCCCGCGCTGTGAGATGCCCCTCACCTATCATCAGGCCAACAACATCCTGCTCTGCCATCACTGCGGCTACCGCCAGCGGCCACCACACCGCTGCCCGGCCTGCAACAGCCGCCGCATCCGACATTTTGGCGCAGGCACAGAATCCGTGCAGGCTGCATTGGGCCAGCTTTTCCCAGACGTACGCTCAATTCGCTGGGATCGAGACACGGCCAGCCATCACCGCGATCATGATGCCATCCTGCGGCGCTTTGCCGACCGCGACGCGGACGTGCTGATCGGCACGCAAATGCTGGCCAAAGGGCTGGATCTGCCGGGCGTCACACTGGTGGGCGTGCTCAATGCCGACATCGGGCTGGCGCTGCCGGACTTCCGCGCCGGGGAGCGGACCTTTCAACTGTTGACGCAGGTGGTGGGGCGGGCTGGACGCGGTACACAGCGTGGTCAGGGCATCATCCAGAGCTACCAGCCAGAGCATATCGCCATCCAGGCAGCGGCCCGGCACGACTACGACACATTCTTCACCCATGAGATCGCCGATCGCCGCGAACTGGGCTACCCTCCTTTCCGGCGTCTGGCCCGGCTGCTGATTCGACATCGCAGCGCGCCACAGGCCCGACGCGAGGCCGAACGTGCCGCCCAACTGATTCGGGGTCGTATCCGGGAGCTTCGCCTGGACGATACAACGATCATCGGGCCTGCGCCCTGTTTCTTCGGGAAACTGGAAGGATACTACCGCTGGCATGTGCTGGTGCGGGCCGCCGATCCCGCTGCTCCCTTCCGGGGCATGAATCTGGCGAAAGGGTGGTATCTGGACATCGATCCGTTGGAAGTGCTTTAGGTTCCAGACAGTCCGCATTTTTACCCTCATGCCCCCCGGCATGTTAAAATCGCCCGTATGAACGCGCTGACGCACGTCCTCCGGACTACCCGCAGACTGCTCCAGAAACGAACTGTGCAGGTGATGTTAATTGTCCTGCTGGCTCTGATCCTGCGGCTGGGGCATGTTCTGCTGAACGAACGCTGGCCGTCCATCTGGGGCGGGGATTACTCATGGTATGCGGAATACGGCAAAACAC
>JALSTC010000773.1 GCA_026983935.1 Ardenticatenia bacterium | reverse complement strand
CTTTCAATACGCCGATAACCTCGTCCATCTTACGGCTGCCCAGCAAATCCGCCGGATTCGGTGGGAGCTGTCCGCTGGTCAGCACCGAGAGGTGTTCAACACCCACGTCTTGCAAAGGTGGCTCCGCAATTGCGCCAGCCTCCAGCATCATCGTGGTCAGGCCACGTCCATTATCCAGCCCCCACAGCGTGTGCTGCTGCGGCTGACGCAGATCGCAGTCCGCCAGGATTGTCTCATGCCCGCCCTGTGCCAGCGTGACCGCGAGATTCGCTGCGGCCGTGCTCTTGCCAGAGCGCGGTGTCGGGCTGGTGAAGACCAATGCATGAACAGGATCGTCAACTGTTGAAAATAATAGATTCGTCCGCAGCGTTCGATAAGCCTCCGCTGCCGGCGCACGGGGATCAGTCAATGTGACCAGGCCAGAAGTCGCCATGCCTCTATCCACTCCCTTTTGCTTGATTTATGCGTGTGTTTCTTCAGGCGGGATTGCTCCCAACACCGGGATTCCCAGCGAGCGCTCAATGTCATTCTGGTCGCGAATCACGTTCGATTCCAGATATTCCAACACAAACACAATCACACCCCCGACCAGTACACCCAGCACCGCCCCGGCAAGAACATTCACTGTTGTGTTGGGGCGTATCTGGCTAAAAGTCGGCGTGTCGATCAGCTCTGCCGAAATACGATCTTCAAATCGGGCACGCTGGTTTTCCTCTTCGCGCCACTGCACGAAAATCGTGCCCCACTGGCGTGCGATATCGCTGGCAAGCTGCCCATCAGGGAGATCGACATCAATAGTCAGCAGCAGTCGGCTTTCATCCGCATCAATCGTGACATGGCTGCGCAGCTCGCCAGGCAACATATCAAGCTGCAGGGCATCAATTACTTCACGTGCCCGATCATCGCTGTCAAGGAATACGACATAGGAGCGCATCAACCGCGTAGTCGCTTCAGCAAGGCCAAAATCAATCCGCGAAGGCTGCATCAAGATTTTCTGCGTGGCACGATAGACCGGAGTCTGTACTTTGCTCAGCAAGAAGGCACTGCCGACGCTCAGAATCACCAGAATGGCAACAATCCACCAGCGGCGGAGAATAATGCGAATGTAGTCCATGAGATTCATGGGGGTTCCTCCTCAAAGCGGCGCTATTGTACCCGGCATTACGCCATCCGGCGAAAACTATCACAGCAGCCGCCAGCACAGATAACGGCAACGCCCGACCTGTATCATAACAGAGTCGGGCGTCCGGAAAAACCGTTTTTCAGGCAACCACCAGCGGGACAGTGGGCAGACGTCGGGAGAGCCACTCACCCTTCGCGTCCGGCAAGCCAGCGCTCACACATCATCGCAGCCGCACACCCCTGCCCCACCGAAGTCGCTATCTGGCGGAACGTGTGATCTTGAATTTCCCCGGCTGCGAAGACGCCTTCCGCACTGGTGCGCATTTCGCGGTCAGTTACTACATAACCTGCGTCATTCATCTCAAGCTGGCCCTTGAAAAGGGCATTGTTAGGATCATGGCCGATAAAGATGAACACGCCGTCGGTCGGCATGATGCTGGTCTCGTCCGTCTTCACATTCCGCAGCCGGACGCGCTGCACCACGCCATCCCCTTCAATCGCCTCGACCACTGTGTCCCAGACAAAGCCGATCTTCTCGTTGTTGTAAGCCCGTTTCTGGAGCGCCGCACCGGCCCGGAGCTGGTCACGACGATGAATGATCGTCACTTTCGTGGCAAATTTTGTCAGGAAGATTCCCTCTTCCAGTGCGCTGTCGCCGCCGCCAACAACTACAACCTCTTTCCCGCGGAAAAAGAAGCCATCACAGGTCCCACAGTAGCTCACTCCACGCCCGACAAATTCATCCTCACCCGGCACGTGAAGCTTGCGAGGGCTGGCACCGACGGCCACGATCACCGCCTCCGCTTCATACTCCTTCTGGTGCGTCTTGACATAGAACGGTGATCCGCGGGTAAAATCCACCTCTGTCACCATATCATATTCAATGCGAGCACCGAAGCGCTCCGCCTGCTGGCGCATCAGTTCCACCAGTTCCGGGCCAGTCAGGCCCTCCGGGAAGCCAGGATAGTTTTCCACTTCGTTGGTAAGAGAAATTTGCCCCCCTAACAAATCGCCAGCGATAACCAGCGGATTCAGGTCAGCACGGCCGGTGTAAAGTGCTGCAGTCAGGCCAGCAGGGCCAGAACCAATGACGATTACTTTCTCTTTCTCCATTTTGCATCGCTCTCCTAAACAAACAGCAACCCCGCATACAAGTAACGCCTGCGGAGTATGCTCTGTCAACACATGTTGTGCAAGGCAGCCGAATACGTCAATTCACGGGCGCTGGCGGCCAAACCATACAAACCGTGCTCGATGCCCGTGTTAACTGCCACCTGTCCCATTGCCGTTCTGATTGAGCACCCCCTGATCCTCAGCGCGTACAATGACCAACAGCGCTTCAAATTCCTCGCGGCAGTCCCGGCAGTGATTCAGGTGTTCTTGCACGGCCGGCAGCAGCAAAGTCGGGTCTTCGCCAGCTTCGATAATCTCAACCAGATGCGGCATTTCCTGGTCACAGCCTTCACAGTCCAGCTCTTCTTCATGAGCGGAAAATATGGCCTCGACCATTGCCAGAAGTTGATTGAACGCCATAGTCTAACGTCCCCCTGAGAACATTATTATTATGTGGACGGAGCCATAGAAACCGATCTTACCAAAACCAGTCCCCTGTCAGTCCAGAGCAGCGGAAATCCCAGCCGTTTACCTGAAAAGATCGTGTATGTAGCTGACGCTGATACCCTCCTGCTCCAGCGCAGCACGCAGTTTCACCCGGGCATCATGCAGCAGCTTATAGAGCGCGTTACGGTTAGTATTCATTTGCTCCGCCACGATTTCCAATGGCACGCCGCGCAAACCCACCGCTTCCAACGCAGTGCGCTGCCGTTCGGTCAGCGCATTCTGGATCGCGGCCCGTATCTTCTCCAGCACTTCCGACTGCTCCGCCGAGCGCTCCGGGCCAGTGGGCTGCCCGGCTGGGAAAAGCACATTCAGATCGGGCATCATCTCCCCGTCAGCCGTCACTTCTTCCAGGCTGAAGTCACGGTAACGCGCGCGCCTCAGCTCGCTGATGGCCACGCGCACGGCCACTTTTGTTGCCCACGTGGTAAACCGACTGTCCCCACGAAATGAATGGATGTTTTTGATTATGCGCAGCGTTGCTTCCTGTGTGAAATCTTCAGCCATCTGCTGCAAATTGGTATGCGACCGACTGGATAAATCGCTGCGCTCTCGCCTCAGGTAGTAGAAAATGCCGCGCTGCAGCCGCAGGCGAAGGTCTTCCAGAGCTTCAGCCTGCTCTACTGTGTGGTCTGCGGTCAGATCGGCCACCCACTGCTCATTCGTGCGTTCGGTCATAAGGTATACCCTTAATAACGCCTCAACATGCATGAATTGTACCACGCAAATGCGGAGTGACATCTCTTTCGGCGGTATGGTACGATATACTGCCAGCCGGGCGAAAGCCAGACGGTTCCGGTATTTTGTTTGCATCGCCGAACTCGACGGGTATACTAATTTCATGCACGTTTTCAGGCTCTGACCTAAGGCGAGGTACATCCCGATAAATGACGACTGATGCGGAAAACCGCCCTCTCCTGGCTCATGAGGAAGCACAACGCCTGAGCCGCATAATCAACGATATGCAAAATGTGCTGCGATCGCAGCGAGAAGTACTGCGCCGGCGCGGCATGTCCCTGCCCTCTGGCGTCCTGACCGGGCTGCAGGATGCACATATCAAACTGGAGAAGCTGGTCTCCGATCTCAAAGAAGAAGAGGAAGAGCTTCAACAACTCCGCGCCCTGACAGACACCACAGCGTTGATCAACAGTTCGCTGGAACTCGACGAGGTCTTAAGCCAGGCTATGGACACGGTCATCACACTGACCGGCGCAGAGCGCGGCTATCTCATGCTGCGCAACGAACGCACCGGCGAGATGGAATACCGTGTCGCTCGCAACATCGACCGCGAAACTATTGAGCAAAGCACGTTCACCATCAGCCGCAGCGTCATTAACCGGGTTGCCGAAACTGGTGAGCCTATCGTCACGACAAACGCCCAAAGCGACCCGCGCTTTTCCAGCCAGGAGAGCATTGTCTCTTTTGCGCTGCGCAGCATCCTCTGTGTGCCGCTCAAAATCAAAGAAGATATTATCGGCGTCATCTACGCCGATAACCGCATCCGGGCAGGACTGTTTGGCGACAGCGAACTTGAACTGCTGGTGGCCTTTGCTAATCAGGCTGCTGTCGCCATAGAGAATGCACGTTTATTCCGCCAGATTCGCGCCACGCTGGCCGAAATACAGGAAATCAAAGAGTTGATGGATGACGTTTTCGCGTCCATTGCCAGCGGGGTTGTCGTTATTGATGGCGAGAATCGCATTACGATCTACAACAAAGCTGCCAGGGAAATTCTGGGTCTGCCGCCAGACGGGACAGCAGTTGGCGACATCATCAGCAATATTCTCCCCTCGCTCGCGGACAGCATACTGCGCCTCCTGGAGATCGTGCGAACTGAAAACAGGCAGGCTGCCGTCGAACTGACGACAGAGATCGGCAACCGGGGTCTGCGCACACTCAATCTGAAAGTCAATCCCCTGCGCAGCGTTGAAGGAGAGGTCGAAGGTGCGGCTATTGTGCTTGATGATTTGACGGAAGCACGACAGCGCGAAGCCCAATTGAACGTCGTCCGGCGCTATCTGCCTCCGGCCATGGTGGATAATATTCAGAGCATCGCCCAGCTTGGCCTTGGTGGTGTGCGGCGGGAGATCACTGTGCTGTACATTGATGTACGTCCGATGGAAACATTTCCGGCACACCTGTCTCCCAAGCAACGTATGGCCGCACTCAACCGCTATCTGGCCGTCTCCAGTGCCCTGCTGCACCACCATGGCGGCGTGATTGACAAATACATGGGCACCGAGGTCATGGCGCTCTTTAACACGCAGCTCAATCCCAGTGAAACACATGCCTGGGATGCTGTCCAGGCAGCCCTGGATATCGCCGACAACTTTACAAAGCTGTACAGCACACAGGAGGGATCGGCGGACAGCGTCTACTACCGTATTGGCATTCACAGCGGGATCGCCACATTGGGAAATGTGGGCAGTCTCAATCGCAGGGAATTCACTGCCATCGGAGATACGGTTAACCTGACACACCGCCTGCTCGATCTCGCGCAGTGCGGGGAAATCCTTGTCAGCCACAATATCTTCAGAGTCTGCAAAAGCCACTTACAGGCATCGAACAATGTCGCCGTTATCGATCGCGGGCCAATTGAGATCCGCGGGCGTAAACAGCCCGTGCGCATCTATCAGCTACAGCGAGGGTCAGGCTAACACCATGTCAACACTTGGCACCAACCCTATGATCAGCAAGACTCTCAACGACGCCGAGCAGGTCAGCGCACTTATCGGCGAGATGGAACAGCAGCTCCGCACGCAACGCGAGCTACTGCAAAAACGCGGAATGAACCTGCCCCCTGGCACACTCAAAACACTGCAACGCGTGCGTGCGGACCTGGATACCCTTGCTGAACGTCTGCGTGCGCAGAAGATCGAGTTGAATCAGCTCCACGCCCTGGCCGATACATCAGCCTTGCTCAACAGCTCTCTGGGTCTTGACGAAGTGCTCAACAGGGTCATGGACACGGTCATCCGGTTGACCGGCGCCGAGCGCGGGTACATCGTCCTGCGTGAGCCAGCAACCGGTGATATGGTATTCCGCGTTGCGCGCAACCTGGATCAGGAAACGATCGAAAAAGGGGCGTTCATCGTTAGCCGGAGCATCGTCAATCAGGTTGCGGAAACAGGCCAACCCGTCGTTACCACAAACGCCCAGAGCGACCCACGCTTCGCCAATCAGGAAAGTGTCGTTTCGTATGCACTACGAAGCATCTTATGCGTTCCGCTGAAAGTGAAAAGCAAGGTGACCGGCGTAGTCTATGCGGATAACCGCATCCGTGCTGGCCTGTTTGGGGAGCGAGAATTGACTCTGCTGGATGCATTTGCCAATCAGGCTGCCGTAGCTATTGAAAATGCCCGGCTCTTTGAACAGGTCCGGCAGACGCTGCAAGAAGTCACTGAAAACAAAGACCTGCTGGAAAAAGTCTTTTCGTCAATCACCAGCGGCGTCATCACAACAGATGTTGACGGCAATATCTTGATTTACAATAAGGCCGCCGAACAGATCTTTGATGTACCAGAATCTACCGTCATCAATCGTCCTCTGACTGAAGTCCTGCCACCACTGGGGCAAACCTTTCTGGAGGCAGCCCGGCGCGTTCAGGATGCAGACATCCGGGAAAGCCTGGAGCTTCAGCCATCGCTGCCCACACGAGGGGACGTGATTCTGGATATGCGCTTGAGTCCGCTGAAGGCCCACGAAGAAACGACGCTGGGCCTGACAATTCTGGTGGACGACCTGACCGAGGTTCGCAAACGCGAGGCAACACTGGCCGAAGTCCGCCGATATCTCCCGCCTGCGATGGTCGAGAACATTCGGGCAATTGATACAATCGAATTGGGGGGGGAAGAGCGCGAAATCAGCGTCGTGTTTGCCGACGTGCGTGGATTTACCAGCTTCTCCGAACAGCTATCACCTGAAGAACTCATGGCCATCATCAATCGCTATCTGACGGTCGGCAGCGACGCGATCCATCTGTACGAGGGAATCGTGGACAAATACATGGGGGATGCAGTGGTTGGCCTGTACAACACTCAGCTCAACCCCCAAGAAGACGACCATGTCCTGCGCGCCGTGCGCGCTGCCATGAGTATGATGTATGATGTACGTGCACTTCACGAAGTGCTGCCACCCATGCACAGGCTGTGGTATGGCATCGGGATTGATACTGGCTATGCCGTTCTGGGCAACGTGGGCAGCGAAGACCGTAAAGAATTCACTGCGCTGGGAACCCCCATTGACCACGCCAAAAAGCTGCAGGAAGCCGCCGAACACGGCGAGATTGTCCTCTCCGAAGCAACCTATCAACGTGTGAAGGATCGCGTCGAAGTTGAACAGGTCGAGCGCCCCTACCGCGGCGATACAGTTCCCCATGTGATGTACAAAGTGCTGGGATTCAAACGCAAGCGGTAGGCCTCCCACTCG